>DQWD01000056.1 GCA_011042725.1 Candidatus Aminicenantota bacterium
CTTTGAAAGCTAATAGATGGGAAACTAGTAATTACTTTAATCCCCCTTATCTTTTTCTGATGGCCTCCTTCCCAAAGATAAGAATAATCTTTTTCTCTCCAGTTCAAGGTTAAGAATCTATTCTGGCGATTGTTTGTTAGGGTTATTCTTCTTTAGAGATTGGTTTTAGTAACTTTTTTCACAATTTTAAAAAAAGGAGAAAATCTAGCCAGGAATTACCTTGGAAACATTTGTAGATATGAATTGATGATTATCTCTCCCCAAAAGAAAGCAATGAAAGCGGCGGGAGCCAGAAAAGTGCCGAAGGGAAGGGCTGATTGAAGGTCTTTCTGTTTCATTTTAATGAAAAAAAGACCAATCAAGGCGCCGACAAAAGAGGCCAGAACAAGGGTGAGCAGTGCTCCCCTCCAGCCCACAAAAGAACCGACAAAAAGCATCATCGTCACATCTCCCAGCCCCAAGCCTTCTTTTTTGCGGAGTAAGTAGTAAAGGCCATAGACAATGAGCAACACCCCAGCTCCAGTCGCTGCCCCAAGTAACCCCTGGCCAAAGTTGAGGTCCCGCCGGAAAAAAGTGTAGACCAGGCCTAAGCCAAAACCAGGAAGAGTAATCATATCGGGCAGGAGCTGATGGTCATAATCGATAAAGCCTAGACAGATGAGGGCGCTGGTGTAGAGGGCTCCGGCGAAGAAATGAAGACTTAACCCAAAATAAAAATAAAGAAGAAGAAGGGAGGCGGCGGTGATTGCTTCGACCAGCGGGTAGCGCCAGGAAATGGAGGCTCCACAGGACCGGCATTTTCCTCGGAGAAGAAGGAAAGAAACAAGAGGAATGTTGTCATAAGGTTTGATTCTTTGCCCGCAGGAGGGGCAAGTAGAGGGGGGATAAACTAGGCTCTGTTTTCGGGGAAGCCGGTAAATGACTACATTTAAAAAACTTCCCCAGACAAGGCCTACCAGGATGATAATTATCTTTTCCATGGCGATTGGGCAGGAGTAATGGTCCCTTTTTCTCGGTCGTATAAGTAATCTCGGCCGTCCAGATCTTTTGGTACCTGGGAGAGAAAACCGTAGCTAACTAAATCCTCTAGCCGTTGAGGATAATATCCCAGTTTATCCCGGAACTGGCGGAGGGCTTGCTCCACTTGTTCTTTATCCATGGCTGATTTAACTAGATAAAGATGGTTGGAGGCAATTTTTTTTATCCGCGGATCCGTGGTGCTTTGGTAGATGTTTAACCAATTTTGCCAGGCCGTTCGATAATCTCCTAAGCGGTAAGTAGCATGAGCGAAGAGTCGTTTTAGAATGGGAGGGGCTCCTTCGATAGCCAGAGCTTTCTGGTAGTATTTTTGAGCTAAGGCGTAATCTTTGAGGATCATTTGGGCATAATGTCCAGCTTGGTAAGGAAAAATCCATTCTTGGGGATTTTTTTCTAATCCCATGTCTAAAATCCGGAAAGCCAAGTTTGGATTGTGAGCCTCGTAGATGGCAATCATTGCTCCCAGTTCGTAGGGGTCAAGGTATTGCGGGTCGAGTTCAGCAATGACTGAATAAATATGCTCAAGATAATCAAAGCGATGGGGGATGTCGTAGTTACTATAAAATTGAATCGACCAAAGGTAGATTAGGTCAGCCAGTAGTGATGAATATCCAAAGGTGGCATATTTTAAATATTTTCCCGAAGGAAGATAAATAATCGAAGAGCCAGGAACTTTCTGGCGAGGGATCTTATCAATTCTAATTTTCAGGCCCATAAAAGCCAGCAAACTGATTAAGGCTAAAACAGCGAAAAAATAGTTTTTACTCCTCATCAGACAAAATCTCGACGTTGAAAGATAATCATGGCTAAAACGAGGAGAAAAAGAGAGTAGAAGAGGCCGTAAAGAAAGGACTGGAGATAAATTTCTCCGGGAATAGGGAGGTTGTGGACAACTTCAGTTTTGAAATTAAAATTTTCTAAATCAGGAAGAATGATGTATAAAATCCGAAGGAGCGTTCGTCCAAGACCTGGCTTGGTCTTTTTGATGATGGTTTCCATTCCCCAGGAGAGGTGGCCGATAAGGTAGAAAGCAAGCGAATAGAGCGAGCTGAGGATAGGGGTAGTGAAACAGGAAAAAAGAATGGCCACGGCGGTGAGCACACACAGCTCCAAGAAAATGAAGAGAATGGCCACTAAGAGATTCCATTCGATAGTTAAAGTATGCCCAAAGATGAGGAAGAGAAAAATCAAGCTCATTAAGATAATTATTACCAGCAGAGTCAGCAGGAGTCCTAGGTATTTACCCAGCAAGAATTGGTAACGATGGATTGGTTTGGCCATTAAGGTAAAGATTGTTTTCTTGTCGATTTCTTTGTAGACCAAGCCGGTACCGATCAGGATAGCAATCAGCATGCCAAAGAGAGAAATAGAAGCCAACCCTACGTCCTTGATGATTTTAACTCGGTCACCAACAGTTAAAAGAGCCAAGAAACGAGAAAAGATGATGCCGATGGCCGCAAAGAAGATGAGTAAATAAAGAATCCGGTCTCGAATGGCTTCCCGAAAAGTGTTTAAAGCCACCGCTCTAATTTTCATCCTTGCCTCACTAAATCCACAAATAAATCTTCTAAAGTGGCCGTGCGAGGAGTTAAAGAGTGGAGAGTCCCCCCCTGCTCAAGCACGACTTTCATGAGATCTTTGATTTTTTCCTCGCCCTCCACTTTTAATAGGAGTCGCCCCCCCTCAGCGGCCATACATTCCCCTAGGTCTTTCACCAATGAAGCTGGAAGTCCAGAGATAACCGCTTCGTAAAAAAGAATTTTTTCGGAAACTAAATCTTGGAGTTTCCCTTGGTCAATTATTCGTCCCTTAACGATAATCGCCACTCGATCGCAAATCATCTCAATGTCCTGGAGAATATGGGAACAGAGAAAGACAGTTTTTCCTTCTTCACGCAGCCTAAGGATGATATCCCGCATTTCTTTGCGACCCAAAGGATCAAGGCCCCCCAGAGGTTCGTCAAGAAAGACGAGAGATGGTTCATTGATTAAAGCCTGGGCCAACCCTATCCGCTGCAGCATACCGCGGGAAAACTTACGCAGCTGAATATCGCTGGCATGGGTAAGTCCGACGAGTTGGAGCAGGGCAGAAATCTTTTTTTCTCTTTGGGCAGGGGAAAGGCCAAATAATTGACCATAAAAACGGAGAAACTCGGAAGCCGTTAGATATTCGTAAAAATAAGGATTCTCGGGAAGAAACCCAATTTTCTTTTTTGCTTCCAGGGAGGTATGGGGTAATCCAAACAAGCGGATTTCCCCTTCTTCAGGATAAATAATCCCTAAAATACACTTCAAGGTTGTTGTTTTGCCCGCACCATTAGGCCCCAGATAACCAAAGATTTCTCCTTCGCTGACTTGAAAAGTAATTCCTTGGAGAACTTTTTTCTTCTGGGGGATGAAACCAGTCTTAAATGATTTGTGTAAGTTCTTAACTTCTAGGACATGCTCCATTTTAACTCGCTCTCCATTGGCTTCCTTCCCAACTTACCAAGCTAGAGGGGACAGTAATCATTTCTATTCCTTTCCCAACTCTGCTCTTAGCGGGCAGAAATTGCCGCGCTTGATGGCTGTCTCTCTTTTCCCAGCTTTTATTTTCAAGGCAAGAAAATCAGGCTTTAGTTTCTTATATTCCACTTGCCCGCCCATTTTAGATTATCATTTTTAGCACTATTTTTTGTAATTTTCAAATGCTTAATTTATTTTAGATTGGCCTCAAAGAGCTTAAAAATTCTTTTATACTCGTCGCTCCAAGATGAAGCATTATGAAAGGCATGGCCTTCCACCGGATAAATGGCCACTTCCCAGTTTTCTTTTCCTAACTCAATCAATCGTTGGACAAGGCGGACAGTATCTTGAAAGTGAACATTGGTGTCGACCATCCCATGGCAGATAAGTAAAGCTCCCTTGAGACCTTCGGCAAAATAAATTGGTGAACTTTGAGTGTAAGCTTCGGGATCGAGATGGGGGCGGTTGAGGATGTCCACAGTATATCCGGGGTGGTAATGAGCCCAGTCAGTGACAGGGCGAAGCGCTGCCCCAGCAACAAAAACATCGGGCTGGGTAAACATGGCCATAAGAGTCAAGAATCCTCCGTAGCTACCACCGTAAACGCCAATTTTTTTGTTGTTAGCTCCTAATTTTTCCACCAGAAACTTTGCTCCATCAACAATATCATCAAGATCTTTACCCCCCATGTGGCGATAAATGGCTGTTCGACAGTTGCGACCATAACCTGCACTACCGCGGTAGTCAATATCAAGAACTAAGTAACCGTGTTCTAGTAAGAAATTATGAAACATGTATTCACGATAATAGCTGCTCCACCCCTTATGGGCATTTTGGAGGTACCCGGCACCATGAATAAAGATTATCGCTGGTTTTTGAGGATGCCATTGGGGAGGCCGGTACAAGCGGGCAAATATCTCTACCCCATCGCGAGCTTGGAAGGTAACTATTTCCGGCTTGATCCAAGAATAGGACCGAAAAGCAGAAGTAGTGGATTCGGTTATTTTTGTCGGGCGAGATTGCGGAGCATTTTTCTGAAGATAAAGTTCAGGAGGATGGTTAGTGGTCGAAAAAAGGAGAGCTAAATATTTCTCATCAGGAGAGAGAAAAACCTCGTATTTTCCTTCGCCTGAAGTGAGCTGTTTCCGTTGGCCGCCTCGAAGAGGCATTTGGTAGAGATGAGTTTCTCCCGGGTGAGCTTCGTTAGTAAGAAGATACCAAGTTTTTCCATCATTGGACAGCCACGCGGCCCGAACTTCAAACTCACCTGTGGTTAGAGCTTCCTTTTCACCGGTTAGAGAGCAACGATAAAGCTGGGCAAAGCCATTTTTCTCCGAGATATAAGAAATATTCTGACTATCAGGCCACCAGATGATATTAGTGAGACTAAGAGGGCCGATCCAGGCTGGATCATGAACTTGTTCTAGCACTTGGACTTGACCTGTTTCTGGATTAAGCAGGAACAACCAGGCATCTTTGCGATCTTCAGAGCGAGCGGTCAGAAGGCAGTTTTGGCCGTTGGGCGACCAATAGGTAGCCAGGGGAAGAATGAGCCGGTCTTCTTCTTGCCCATAATCAATCCAAGTGACTTTTCCTGTTTTAACCTCCATCACGCCGGCCTTGGAAATCCGGGTGATGTCAGCCGCTTTGGAGTGGGATGAAACTGTCTCAGTGTAACCGCTCCGCGTTACAAAGCGAGGCACAATGGTTTCTTTAGCCTCTGGATTTGGTTCGGAAAGAAAAAAGATGACTCTTTTTTCATCCGGGGTCAATTCCAGGAAGTATATGTTTTGTTCCTCTTTCAGGTAAAATGGTTTTCGAAGTGGTTTTTTCCCTCCCCAAGACAAAGAGAAAAATTCCCTCGAGAGTCCCTTTTTAGCTTGAAACTCTTGAAAGAGCTGTCGTTGTTGTTCTTGGTACCATTTTTCAATATCAGTTGGTGATTTTTTCTCAGGCGGTTTTTGCCGCGTGAAAGAGGTTAATTGGATTAGCCGGCCATTTTTTAGAGAATAAAGATAGAGATTATCTCGGGAAACAAAAGTAATTTTTTCTTGGTCAAAACTAAAGCGAGCTCTGGTTTCGGGATCATCGGTCTGAAGCAGAGGAATTATTTGGCCGGTGGTAACGTTGAGGAGTTTTAGATCCCCTTGATCAATGAGGAGGGCGCGCTGGCGGTTTTGGTCATAGACTAGGCTTCTTCCTCCCAGTCGAAACCGATAATAGCCAAATGAGGATATTACCTGAGAGGGATAAGGAGGATGGGCCAGCATATCTTCGATTTTGATCTTCTCTGGTTTTAGTTTTACCGGAGATAGACGATAAAGAGAGATATCCTTTTCCTCAGGATTTTTCCAACGAAAATAAACATATTGACTGTCAACAGACCACATGATGGAGGAAGGAGAAGTTCCAACGAACTCCTCTCCTTTCATGATTTCGGTAATTGATAATTTTTGGGAGGAGTTAGCAGCCTTTTCTCCCTGGAGGGGAAGGTTAAAGCTGAGCACGCCTAGCAAGATAATGATTAAGGCTAAATTATATTTTAATCTTTTCATCAAGAACCTCCTAAAAGGTAGCCTAAGAATGATTGCTTAAAGCAGAAAAAGGCCAGCCGGGGCCAAGAAAAAATGGACCTTATAAAGAAGATGATTCTTTTTTTACTTTGGCGAGGGGACCAGAAAAAGAATAAGAATAAAGAAGGAATGCTCACCATTATCCTTTCTTTGCGGGATTTGTCAGGGGCAGTGATCATAGAGAGAGGAGAAATTGGTTAAAGATAATCCCATTCCCGAGGAGAACAATGAACTGGAGCTGGTAAGTTTAGGAAAAGGGATCACCATTTTTA
>DQWD01000121.1 GCA_011042725.1 Candidatus Aminicenantota bacterium
AAGCTTGATGAAAAAATCTTCTCCAAGGAGGGGAAATGAAAAGCATTTCTAGACGAAATTTTCTCAAAGGGGCTGCTGCAGCGGCAGCAGTTGGTCTTAGTACTCCTCTTTTTCCTAACCATTGGCTTGAGCTGGCTCGGGTTGAAGAAAAGGACTATTTTGAACGCGAATTTGGTATTACGGACAATCTTTGCCAGAAAATCTTGGCTAAAGCTCTTTCCCGAGGTGGCGATTATGCTGATCTTTATTTTGAGCACACTATTGATAACGCTTTAATTCTGGAAGATGGTCAAGTCAATCGAGCTTTTGCCAGCATTAGCTTGGGAGTAGGTGTCCGGGCTGTAAAAGGGGATCAAGTGGGATATGGATTTACCCAGGATTTAAGCGAAAAATCAATGTTGGAAGCAGCTGCTACAGCAGCTACTATTTCCGCTGCTCAGCCAGTCCAGCCCGCCGGCAAATTTGTTTCCTTAAAATTGAAAAACTACTATCCACTTCAATCGTTGCTAACTTCTATTCCTATCGAAAAAAAATTACCCCTAGTTCAAAAACTAAATGACCGCTGTTTTTCGCTTTCATCTTTAGTAGTTAAAGTTAATGCCAGTTATTTCGATCAGCAGAAGAGAATTATGGTCGTGACCAGTGATGGAGTTAAAGCCGAAGATCTTCAGCCCCGCAATTACTTATATGCCTCGGTCATCGCTGAGAAGAATGGAAAAAGGGAAAGAGCCGGTTGGAACCTTGGTGGACGTTATGATTTTTCCTTTTACACCGAAAAAGTAATTAAGGAGATTGCTGAAAAAGCAATTAAAAGAGTCCTGGTCCTCTTTGAGGCAGTTCAACCTCCGGCTGGCGAAATCCCCGTGGTTTTAGGTCCAGGAGTAACCGGTGTTCTTCTTCATGAAGCCATCGGTCACGGGATGGAAGCTGATTTTAATCGAAAAAAAATGTCCACTTACGCCACCATGCTAGGAAAGAAAGTAGCCGAAAGTTTCGTCACTATTGTTGATGATGGCACTATTCCCAATTTACCTGGGTCGATTAATGTCGATGATGAAGGCATTCCTGGGCAGAAGACAATATTAGTTGATAGAGGCATCCTTACCTCTTATATTCATGACCGAATCAGTGCCCGTTACTATAAAGTCAAGCCCACCGGTAATGGTCGCCGGGAAAGTTACCGGCATTATGTGCTTCCCCGAATGCGGAATACTTATATGTTAGCTGGGCCTGCTACGCCCGAAGAAATTATAAAAAGCGTGAAGAAAGGGATTTATGTGGAAGATGTAAGTAATGGTCAAGTAAAAATTGGCGAGGGAGATTTTGCTTTCTATGTTTCCCAGGGGAAACTGATTGAAGACGGCAAGCTTACCGCCCCGATTAAGGATGTTAATATCATGGGAAATGGGCCCAAAATGCTGCGGAATATTGGTATGGTCGCTAATGATTTTCAGATGTCTCCTGGTGGGGGAGGATCTTGCGGTAAAGGTGGGCAGGCAGTCCCGGTTGGTTTTGGGCAACCTACTTGCTTGGTAAAATCCTTAACAGTTGGTGGAGTCAAAGCTTAAAAAGGGAGGGCAGAATGAAAAAAGAAATGCGTGATTTAGCTTTATGGTGTTTGGAAACAGCCAAGAAACAAGGGGCTGATGACTGTGGTATTACTCTTAGTCGAGAACGATTTGTCAACATAAGTTATCGCAATCGAAAACCAGAGACGATCAAAGAAGCTTCCTCAATGGAGTTGTCAATTGAAATTTATGTTAATGGTCGTTATTCAAGTCAAAGAACCTCCGATTTACGACGCGATTCTTTAAAAAAATTTATTGCTAATGCCATTGTGACAACTAAGCTTTTGGCTGAGGATCCTTATCGCACTTTACCAGACCCAAAATATTTTAAAGATATAGTGATCTGTGATTTAGGTTTAGTGGATCCCGCTTACCAAAGCTTTAATCCTGAAAAACGCCATGAGATAGTCAAGGCTATTGAAGACAGTTGTTATTCAGACGGAAGAGAAAAGATAATTTCTGTTACTGCTTCTGAGTACGATAGCTACATCGAGTACTTTCTTTTAAAAAGTAATGGGTTTGAAGGCTATTTAGAAGCAACTGTTTTTCAGGTTGGAGCCAGTGTTTCTCTTCAAGATGAAGGGGATCGACGCCCTTCCGAAGGACATTATGCTGTAGCTGTTAAGTTCAAGAAACTACCTTCCCCGGAAAAAGTAGGCCAGATCGCGCTTGAGAGGACCAAGGCTTTATTAGGCGCCAAAAAAATTAAGACCGAGACAATTCCGGTTATCATTGAAAACCGAAATGTTCCTCGTTTTTTGAGTGGATTCTTGGCCGGGATGTATGGGTCTAACATTCAGCAAAAGAGATCTTTTTTAGCCACCAAAAAAGGAAAGAAAGTTGGTTCAAGCCTCTTTACTATCATCGATGACCCTTTTGTCTATGAAGGGCTAGGCAGTTACTTTTTTGACTTTGATGGCTTGGCAACCAAGAAAAGGACTATGGTCGAGGCCGGTGTTCTTAAAGAATTCTACATAGATTGGTATTACAGTCGAAAGTTAAGGTGGGAGCCAACTACGGGCAGCCCCACTAATTTAATAATTCCTCCTGGGAAAAGGTCACTTCCAGAAATTACTAGAGATCTTGGGCGATGTATCCTGATTACTGGCTTTATTGGCGGTAATTCAAACTCGACTACTGGAGATACCTCGATTGGTATAGTGGGGCAATTATATGAGCAAGGGGAACCAGTTCAGGCTATTTCAGAGATGAACATTGCTGGCAACCATCTTAGTTTTTGGAACAATTTAGTAGAGGTAGCTAACGATCCCTGGGAATACTCAGCTTGGCGAACACCGAGTTTAGTTTTTAAAGACATAGTTGTCTCTGGATTATAAGAATTAGCCAAACTTAGAGTTGGCTTCAAGAGGAAACTGATTTCAAAACTCATCCTTAGTAGAATAGATAGGTTTATTCTAAAAAAACCATAATCAAAAACGTGGGGCAAAGTGATTAATCTAAGTCATGGCCTGTTTTTATTGTTCCATTAGCCAAGAAGAGGAAGAATAAAATGATGATATAAAAGCACAACAACAATCTCAATAACAAGAATCTTACCACCACCAACCACAATAATAATGGAAAAAGGCAAGGGAGAGACAAAGAGAGAGCAAATTTTTTGAATTAAGAATATTATTAAATTTAATTTTAGTCGACAAGTTTAAGATATGATGATTTGGTGAGTAATGTTTTGCCAGCCGGGCCTAAACAAAGGTAAAGGTCGAGGGCCGATAGGTTGGGACAGAACTCTCCCCAAAATTGGGGATAGGGAAGAGGCTGGAAGCGATGGAGGTTGACTTTGATTCCCGCGGAAATGAATTGATTGAAATCAATTTTTTTCTGGGCAAAATGGGAGAGAATAACTTCTTCGGCTTGAAGTTTACGAGCCAGCTTAACCAGTAATTCAGTTCCTTTTCCAGTAACTTTTAATTCTGATTGAAGGACTAAGGGAGTATCAATTTTCCAGGCATTTTGGAGAAGCTTAATTAGATTCAAGGTTAAGGGAAAAAAATTTTCGTCAGGATCATTAATAATTTGGGCTATTTGAGAAAATAATGGCTCAAAAAAAATTGATTTTCGGTAGAAATGGCGAATGGTTAGAAGGAACTTCCGGCCCCACCTTTCTTTTTCAAAAATTTCAAGGTCTTTTATTTTTTGGCGGCCGCGGCCTTTTCTTTGAAGAGGAACGGTAAGCCAAATTTCTCCATCGGGCCCCTTGATTCGGTTTCGATTAACAAAAGTGAAACCTTGAGCTAAAAAGGTATCGTCCAAGAGAACCATTAAATCAGCAAAGAGGAGACGAGCAAAAAAGCCTCCCCAGGGAATGAAAGCTGGTTGAGAAAAACAAATCTTCATGGGTTTAGCTCGAATCTTTTTTAAGGCATATTGTATAAAATAAATTTAAGTCGTTACCTAGGCCAGGTCAAGATAATTAATCCTCTAGAGATTTAATTTATCTAATCTGTTTATAAAATGTTAAAAGAAAAAAATTGATTCGACTCTTTAAAAAAATAGAAAAAAAGCAATTGGTTAGGGCAAAATTTCCAGGCTAATTTCCCTTTTTTGTTGATTTTAACTTGATATATCACTGGGTCACAGGGGAAAAAGCTTATTTTATAAATTTTCAGTATTTACCTATTATTACTAAGATTCCCTTGAAGTATTTCCTCGGGCCTTGGAAGTACCCTGTCGGTAATGGGTTTGGTTTTAGCCGGTTAAGGACTTTTAAATTAAGCGGAGATTATTGAAGCAAATTGGGAGATGGCTTGGAGATCCACTCTTGGCCATTCCAGTACAAGATTTCTTTTAATAATTTTTCTCGGTTTATTTGAAACGAAGTTTTAATTTTTCCTTCCTGAATAAGATTCTGGTTTATCTGTTTAAACTCAAGCCCGGTAAACACATCTAGGGGGGAAAGATCAAAATTAAATTTATAAAAAACTCTTGATTTATTAGTGCAAACGGTAAAGGTTTGATCGTTAAAAAGGTCAATACTGAATACAGTATCTTGAATGAATAAGAATTTACTTAATGAATCAGGGGGAATTAGGATGTAGAAGAGCTCAGTTCCTGGGGTGTAATGAGCCGGGAAGAAGTCGGAATTTGCTTGCGGAGGAGAACAGCCCGTTATTTCCCGAACATCAAGGATAATAAGACATCCGCGTTGATAGTTATTATTGACTCCCCCCAATAAAATTTCTTGATAGTTATCATGGTTTAAATCAACTGTTTTGATGGTCACAATATGGCCAGTATTCCAATATTCTCCTTGAGTAAACCCATCTGGGTCAAGAACAACAATCCGGCATGGGAAATTAATTTTATGACAAGCATCGACAATAATTTCTTTTTTTCCATCCCCGTTGAGGTCGCTCAAATGGAGAAGTTTTATATCAAAATCAGACGAATAGGTTCTATGGCCATACTGGCAGGCTAAGCCCGGACGGTATTCCCAAATGACGCGGCCTTGAACATCTAGACGGACTAAGCGATCAGCGATGTTGTCTTTAGTATGAACGGCCATAAGTACATCCATCTTATTATCAGCATCAAGATCATCAAAAAAGATAAATGGGGAGGATGAAGATAAGTAAAGCCTTTGTTCGAGGCGCTCGTTAACTTGATAGGACCAGAGATAATGGCCATCTTGGTCATACACCTCGATACAGTCGCTTCGAGCAAGAAAGGAAAAAGGAAGCCCGGGTGTTTTTGATGAGGGATGTTTAAAGAGAAAATAGTTAATGAGAGTAGCTATTCCTAAGAAAATTATAAAAAGAAAGACTATTTTTAAAAGAGGCATAGAACGTGCTTTTAAACGCCTATTACTTTTCTTTATCCACTCATCTATTTCGTTAGCATCCGCCATGATGTAGAATTTTTGATCTTTGCCCAACCGGCGGATAGGCAAATCAAATTTGCGTTCCCAACGTTGGGCAGTTCGGACGGTTACCTTGAGATAATCGGCGATATCTTTCCAGGAAGAGAGAGTGCGTTTCTCAGGGGTTTTCTTTTTTTTCCTAGGGGAGTACTTCACTTTCTTTATTCTAATCAAATCATAGTACTATGGCAAATTAAGAACTTTAGGGTTTAAATTATGGGAAGAATAATTAGCAGAAAGTTTCAATATTTAAGAGTTAACTTTTAGATTGCTTTTCTTTTGGTAAATATTTAGATGAATGTAAATCTCTAAAACACAATATCCGGGGATCGAAAATCGCTTTTTAGGGCCTTATTTAGGAGAAAAAAAGAGGTTAATTTATTTTAAATCTTATTTCCTCAGATGATATAATATAAAAAAACATGTTTGACAACTTCCACAAAGAGAAAAAAAACCTTTGGTATTTACTTGTTCAGGTCGGACTTTTTTTTCTTATTGTCGCTTTAGCCAGCTTTTTGGTGGGTTTTGGGATTTATGGGATCACCTATTTCTGGGACCAATTATCAACCAAGCAAAAGAGAGAATATGCAGAATTGCTTCGCCGCCAGCAACAGTTTCAGGAAAAATTGAATATTACTGTTTTAAGAGCTGGCTACTTAGCTCGCCAGAAAAATTCGGAAATTACTTACGTTCCGACCCTCCAGCTGGAGATTACCAATACAAGCCAGGAGGCGTTAGAAGCTTTAATGATTTCAGTTTATTTTAAAATTGATAAAAAGACCTTTTGCCGTAGCCATCTACCCATCACCTCACTTCAACCAGCCCAAATAATGACTTTGGTGGCTAATTGTATCGAATGGGTGGGTTTTGGCTCGGTTTATAAAGGATTGCCGTTAATCAAAACTTCACAGCTTCTTAACTAT
>DQWD01000160.1 GCA_011042725.1 Candidatus Aminicenantota bacterium
CAAATAATTAATCCTGAATAATTACCTAGAAAATGGGCCATTCGCCAAGCCATTAATAACGGCCTCCTTTGTGGAGGTGCCCTCGAAAAGTATATTAGGTTTCATCGTTTGTGGGCGTCTTTGGACATGATCTATTCGTAAAAGAAGCTGTCATCACTTACTGATATATAGCGTAGAATCAAAAGGAATGGAAAATGGCCTTGAAAGTTTGTACCAAGCTAATGCTTCCTTTTAAATAATTCGGATTAAATTCTTTTATCTTTTTCAATTCGTGTTCCAAAGATATTTCTGTATTTTGTGTAATTTATTGAATTCAATTAAATTACAATGAAATATATCATAATCGATTTGAAACAAAATTCCATTTTTTTATCGTGTAACTTCAACAATATCAACACAAATTTTTCCGCTTAATAAACGTTGGGACAGTAATGATCTTTTTCAATTTATGAATAGATCAGGTTAATTAAATTAATCAAAGCGCTATTTGCTGAAGCAGGTTGCCTCTATTGAGCTATCTTAGATAACCTCTAAGCTTGACAATGCCCGATTCTTACTCTAGCTGATTCACCTAGAGTAAAAGCAAAGCGTTAGTCAAGAAATGAGAAAAGAAATCGGTAATTTGAAAGCAAAATCGGTATTTTTGGGCTTTTTGCTGAAAATTCTTTAGATATTCGGGCCGCAAAGGATGAACTGGTTTAAACCGCCAAGCTAAGGGATTGATGTACTTGCCTCGGTATTTAATTCGATAATCAAGGTGGGGACCGGTGGCCTCTCCTGAAGCTCCTACGTACCCGATGACTTGTCCTCCTTTTACTTGAGCTCCTCGGCGAATACCTGGCGCAAAGTCTCGCAGGTGAAGATAGAGTGTTTCGTAGCCATTTTTGTGGCGAATTCTAATCATTCGCCCTGCACCTCCATTCCAACCGACAAAAGTAACTTGTCCCTCAGCGGTGGCTTGGACCGGTGTTCCTACTTTGGCGGCGTAGTCAACTCCATAATGGGGACGATATACTTTGCGGATAGGATGTAAACGGTTATAGCTGAACCGCGAAGTGATGCGGGCAAATTTAATCGGTGATTTCAAAAATTCTTTTCTAAGGGATTGACCTTCATAAGTAAAATAGTCAGTTTCCCCAGTGTCAGGATAGGAATAGCGAAAGGCTTGATAGGTGCGTCCTTGATTGGTGAATTCAGCCGCCAGAATAGAACCATAATTAACAAAATTTCCGTCCAGGAATTTCTTTTCAAAAATAATTTTATAGGTATCACCCCGACGAAGATCAAGGTAGAAATCAATATCCCAGGCAAAGATTTCGGCGAGAGCTAAAGCTAACAGGTCATTTTCCCCCTGATTATTAATTGAATCGATCAAGTTTTCTTCGATTTGACCAAAGATCGTTTTAACTTGGATTTTGTAAGGAAGAGGGAGGAGTTTGGCTTGATAGCTTTCGTTCTCCTTCCTGACCCTTAAGAACTGTTGGTCATCGATGGTGTATTCGAAGGAATGAAATTGCCCTTGGTCATTGAGATAGAATTTTATTTTTTTGCCGGCAATGATGCGGGCCAAATCGTAGGTAGGTTTGACCTGTTGGCGAAGACTGAAAATTTCTTGGGGACTAAAGCCAAATTCAGTCAAAATATCCGAAATGGTCTGTCCTTTTTGGATGGTTATTTCTTTTTTTTGAAGAACTGGGTGGGGTGGTGTTTCGGGGAGAGGAGGTATATTTTCTTCTTTTGCTAACTTCAAGGAAGATATGTCCGTCATCCTTTCTCGAGAAAGGTTAATAATCAGAAAAATTCCCAAACAAATCACAATGTAAATCAAAAGAAAGAAAGGCTGGGAAAGCAGGGGGAAACGTGGCTTCCGTCGCTCGATCCTAAAGTGTATTCTTTTCACTACTTCTCTTCGATCTATTAAAGGTGAAACTTTAGCTAAATTTGGCCTAAATAGCAAACAATCTTTAAACTAGTTATCTAATTTATTTATCTATTTGCCCAGAAATAGCCCGTTAGAAAAGCTAGCTTCGCCATGGCGGCTAGCATATCGGGATTTATCCGATAAATGGTATCTCCTGGTAAATGGTAATGGAGATGCGGCCCGTTAGAGATGAAATTAATGCAGGGGATACCTTTCTGGAAAAAAGAGGCATAGTCTGACCCCCGGACTCCCACGCCCCGGATAGGAGCAGTACGGATAATCAGAGAAAGATATTCGTCCGCTTTTTGGAAAGAATGGACCAGTTCTTCGGGTTGTGGGCTATGGATGACTATTGCTCCATCTCCTTCTCCCACCATGTCAAAGTTGAACATGGCCTCCATGGTTTCTATTTTCTGGGGAGGATGAGCCACGAAATATTGCGAACCTTGTAATCCCATTTCTTCGCCGCCAAAAAGAATAAAGGCTACTGAGCGTTTAGGTCGCGGCTTTAGGCGGGCCATAGCTTGAGCGATAGCCATAACCACGGCACTCCCACTAGCATTATCGTCAGCTCCAGGAAAGATTTGCCCCAGATGTTTCCCACAGTGGTCAAAATGGGCTCCATAAATCAACCATTCTTTCTTTAGATTCGGATGTGACCCGGGAATTAGGCCGACGATATTGTAGCCTTTTCCTTCGGGAAAAAACCGGGTTTTGACTTGGAGATGTATCTTCGTTTTAAGAGGAAAAGATAATGGTTTCTGGTATTTTTGGAGGTCTTTTTTTAATTCTGCAGCGTTAATTCCCTTTTCTTTTAAAATCAGGTCAGCAATTTTTTCACTGATAATGGCTGGAGTAAATCCTTCGATTCTATCCCCATTGGGGTTGGCCAAGGGATTAGGGTAGATATAGATCAATCCTAAAGCACCTTTTTCTCTGGCTACTTTCATTCGATGGCGATGTTCGTCATGAAGCTGGAATCTTTTATCTTGGGGGTTAGGGGTGCCTCGAAAACAAAGAACAAATTTTCCTTGGACATCTAAACCGGCATAGTCGTCATACCCGAGATCAGGAGCAGATATTCCCCACCCGACAAAGACCGCCTCTCCGGCGTGGTCACCGCTATCACTAAAAAGGAGGGGTAAAAAATCTTCAATTGGCTTTAACTTCGTTACTTGATGGCTCTCCTGGCCAGGAAGTAGAAGAGACATCTCGGCTTCATCAATTAGAGAAAAGGGCGACGGATATGGTTGCAGAAAGCCGGCTTGAAAAGCAGGTTGGAGGTTCCATCGCTTGAATTTCTTGGCGGCCCATTGAGCGGCCTTGGTATAGCCTTCATCGCCGGTTAACCGGCCAGCAAATTCTGAAGAAGAGATGATTTTACAAAGTTCATAAACTTCATTTGGATTGATCTTCTTTAAAGCTTTGGTTAGATAAGAGGGAAGGCTTTTCTCCGCGGAGAAAGATGACGACGGGAAAAGAAAAAAAACAGACAAGATAAAAATAGAAAGGATAAAGATTATCGCCGAGGTTTTATTTCGGTTGTTCATCATTTGGACCTCCTTTTTTTTCATTATATTATTCTTATTTATCTTTATTCCAGCTCGTGGGATTTATTTCCCACTGTCGAAAATAATTGCGAACGAGATGAATGGCTAAGCCGCTCAATCCAACAAGGCCAATAAGGTTAGAAAGAGCCATCATTCCGTTAAATATGTCCCCGATTGACCAGGTAACTTCAACTTCCAGGATAGACCCCAGAAAAATGAGAACACAAAAAGCCCAGCGGTAAGGCTTTTTGATCCCCACTCCAAAAAGATAACTGAAAGCAATTTCTCCGTAATAGGGGACGGCAATCAAGCTGGAATATCCAAAGAGAAATGAGCTGGCCACCACGATTAATCCTCCTCCACCGAGGGCGGCATTAAAAGCATTGACAGTCATTTGGGTGCTTGTTCCTTCTGTCCATGCCCCGGAAACAAGAACAGTCAAGCCAGTTAAGGAACAGATGATTAAAGTGTCGATGAAAACGTCAAGGGAAGCAATCAGTCCTTGACGAACCGGCTCGCTGGTCTTGGCGGTAGCATGGAAGACAGCGGCGGTTCCGGTACCAGCTTCATTAGAGTAGGCGCCTCGTGATAAACCATAGCGGATGGCTCGGGCGACAGTGGCTCCGGCCATACCTCCAGTGAGGGCGGCCGGGTGAAAAGCCCCGATGAAGATGAGCGATAGGGCCTGGGGGAGCTGGCGAGCAAAGATGGCGATGGTGACTAGAGCCCCTCCAACATAAAGAATGACCATAATAGGACTAAGAAATGCCGTGACTCGCGCGA
Source organism: Candidatus Aminicenantota bacterium (assembly GCA_011042725.1). GTDB lineage: Bacteria > Acidobacteriota > Aminicenantia > Aminicenantales > Aminicenantaceae > JdFR-80. The sequence continues at coordinate 4,255 of DQWD01000160.1, forward strand.
TTGATTTTATTCCGCCGATGATCACTAGCCAAGTTAGGCCAGCTAACAGCAAGCCGCTTATCCATGGTTGGAGTCCAAATTGGGTTTTTAAAGCTAAAGAAATCGAATTGGACTGGATGGTGGACGTAGAAAAGAGAGGTTTACAGCCCATAAAAAAAGCAAATATTCCAGCCAGGAAAGGAAGATTAAGCCCCTGGCGAATGTAGTACATGGGGCCTCCAGCCACCGAACCGTCGGGAAGGATTGTTTTAAATTTTTGACCGAGCACCGCTTCGACGATTTTGGTGGCCATGCCAAAAAAAGCAGAGAGCCACATCCAAAAGACAGCTCCTGGTCCACCCATGGCAATGGCCGTGCAGACTCCGGCAATATTGCCGTTGCCGATGGTGGCCGCTAAGGAGGTGGTTAAGGCTTGGAAGGGAGAAATATCCCCTTGCTTTTCCGCTTTTGTTTCTCCCAGCCCCTTGCGGTTGAGAGCGAATTTAAAGGCTAATCCCAATTTTCGGGCTTGAAGGAAACGTAAGCGAAGGGTAAAGAAAAAGCCCACTCCCAAAAGAAGGATGACAAGGTGAGGCCCCCAAACTATTGTCCCCAGGAGTTTTATCAGCCGGTTAAATTCAGCCATTTAGTTTTCGACAACTTGCCTTGAAAATTTTACTTAAGTTTTTTCTTTTTGAGTTCTTTTTTTCTTTTTATTTCTTTTTTCACGGCTGAATGAAGAACGAGGAAATAATAGAGAGCTAAACCTCCAGCAAGGAAAAAAAAGCGAAGGTAGTCGCCGTTAAAAAGGGAATAAAAAGCATAGATAAGAATAGCCACGAGAAGAAAAAGGTGAAAAAAAGCGAAAAGCAGGTCGCCCATTAAGTTAGCTGGATAGAGGCCTTGCTTATTAAATTACTTGTTTTCAAGGCGTGTAATAGAGATTATCTCGATGGTTTCGCGAGGAACATTACGCATCCCGCGCCTGGTCATGGTTTTGACTTCGGCAATGGCATCAACCACCTCCATCCCCTGGATAACTTTACCAAAAACGCAATAACCATAACCTTCAGGGGTGTTATCACGGTGGTCAAGAAAATCGTTGTCGACGAGGTTGATGAAAAATTGCGCAGTAGCCGAATTTATATCCATGGTCCGGGCCATGGCAATTGTTCCTCTTTTATTGGAAAGACCATTACTGGCTTCATTTTTAATTGGTGGTTGAGTGCTTTTACGATGGAGCTCAGTGGTGTAACCGCCGCCTTGAATCATAAATCCTTTAATAACCCGGTGAAAGATAGTTCCGTCATAGAACCCTTGGTCTACGTAACTGAGAAAATTCTCGACAGTAATAGGAGCTTTTTGAGGGAAAAGCTCGATAATGATGTCTCCCTTTGAGGTTTTCATCAAGACTTTGGGATTGGATTGGGCCGAGGTGATAGTCGTAATTCCAATGAAGACGAGAACCAAAAAAGAAGTAAAAAGTAGAATTCTTTTCATTTAATCCTCCTCTTAGAAACAGAAAAATTTATACCAGAAAGACTAAGGGAAATCAATTTATTAAGGTTTCTAGGGGATTTAAATTTTCTTTACCTATTCTTCAAAGCCTCTATCTTTCTCTTGCTCCATTACTTGATTAGTTAAGCCTATTTAGGTGAGGAAAGAGTTGATATATTTATTAACCTGATCTATTCATAAATTTTAAAAAACAAGAAAAATTGATTCAAGAACAGCCAAAAATCTTGGCCTGTGATTAGTCCAATCTTTCATGGCTGATTTCTCTTTTTTTTGCTCTAACGTGTTATATATCAATACGTTATGAAGGGAAACAGTTTTTCTTGTGAATTATTCAGGTTAATTTATAATGAAATTACTTTACTTTCTCCAACAAAAAAAATATTCTTAGAGCCACGGCTGGTGATTATAAAAAAATTTGGTAGAAAAGGTAGGTTTTGTTCTGAGTTCTGTTTTTCTTGTTTAAACTCTAGTTTCAAATTTGGGAGGCAAAACTAAATGAAGAGATTTAGGTTACTTTCGGTTTTAGGACTAGGTTTTTTTCTGATTGGCTCTACTTTTGTTTTTTCCCTTCAAGCTCAAGGACATATTGAATTTGG
>DQWD01000045.1 GCA_011042725.1 Candidatus Aminicenantota bacterium
TATTTTTTCAGAGGAGAGTTGCCTGGTCTCTAAACCTATCATTCTAGTGGTCATCGTAGCTAGCCCAGGTAAATTGTCGGGAGAGAGTGTTTCCCCAGTCATGATAATTAAGTCCAGGTGAGTGAAAGGAAGATCAGGCTGAGAAAAGAGCGAAACTTGAAGCCCGTTGCTTAGCTTTACCGATTCAATAGGTTTTATATTTAGAGGAGGCAAGGGAAAAGGCGCTGGTGGTGATTTGCGAAATCTTTCTTGGGCAAGAAGAGAAACGATGAGAGTTAAAGAAAAAATTACTAGCCAAGAAAGACGCCTTTTTTTTGTCTTGTTGCTTTTTTCTGGTTTCATTTTATTTCCAAATTGATGAGCACATACTTATCAGTGAAGTAACGGTTCATGATCCCTGCAATATCGGCCGGGGTCACGGCCTGAATTTTTTTGAGCTCGTCATAAGGAGAAGAGACAGATTTACCTGAAAAGTAGAAGTCAATTAAGGTTACTGCCCGGTTACTCGTTGTTAAGAAGTTCTGGAGAAAATCTTTTTCGTAGAGGCGTTTAGCTTTGATCAATTCGGTGTCCTTAACTAATTCGGATTTAAGCCGATTTATTTCATCCCATAATACTTTTTTAGCCTTGGCTAGAGAAGTTGAATTGGTACTGCTTAAAAAGAATTTGAAACTTCCCAATTTTCCTCTCATTTCTAACCCCCCAGAGAGGCGGAGAGCTAGTCTTTCTTTGGTTATCAATTTTTTTTGCAGGCGGGAGCTCTGGCCATGGAGGAGAATGTATTCAATTAAGGTAAGGACTGGTAGCTCTCTGGCTTGGACGTGGATAAGAGGGAAGCCTAAAAAGACGGCCGGAGAAGGAATTGCCGGATCCCCAAGAGTTCTTTCTGTTTTGGCCAGAGTTACGTCTGGAATTTCGGGTAATTTTAAAGGTGGTTCAGAACCAGAAGGAATGGAGTCAAAGTATTTTTGGAGGAGCTCCAGCGTAGCTGATGGCTCAAAATTTCCAGTTACACAGATTACGGCATTAGCCGGGCAAAAATACCGAGAGTAAAATTTCCTCACCTGCTCAGCTTTAAGAGAGGGCAGCTTATTCCTGGTGCCGTAAAGAGGCAGGTAATAAGGAAAGATGGGAAACAGGAATTGGTTAAGTAGGTCTTCATAACTGAGATAAGGGTCTTGGGAATGGCGAAAATTAATTTCGTCAATAATGGCTAATATTTCTCGCTGGATAGCTGCTTGATTTAGAGCGAGGCGAGTCATTCGGTCAGATTCCAACCAGAAAGCAAGGGGAAGGTGATGGGAAGGTAAAATTTGATAGAAAATCATTCGGTCATAGGAAGTGAGAACATTGAGAAGGCCTCCAACTCTTTGAATATAGCGGACGTGTTGCATCCGCCCTACATTCTGGGAGCCTTGAAACATAAGGTTTTCAAGAAGGTAGGAAATTCCGGCCTGCTGGGGTTGCTCGTAGAGAGGTCCTACCCGGTATCCCACCGCAATAGCGGTGGTTGGAAAGTAGGCACCAGGAGAAAGAATAACCGTCAACCCATTTTTAAGCTGATGAACTTTGCCTGGGTAAGGAAAATGATTCTGAGCCCTCAGATCAATTTTTAGAATTACCCCCATGGAAATGAACAGTAATAAGAACCAAAAAATTATTTTTCGCCAGTTTTCTTCGCTCATTGATGACTGAATAACCTTACCATAAAGGAAATAGAAAATTCAATTTCCGACTTAGGAAGTATATCCCAAAATTTGTCAGCATTTGCAATCTAGCCCTAATTATGTTAATAATTCTTTTCATCTTTTCCAGGCGTTGTAAGCGCTAAAGATAAAAAAGATAAATTTATATTAAAAAGGAGAAGGCCTATGAGTAAGTCAGGAGTGCATCTTTTTACTTCCGAATCAGTCACCGAAGGCCATCCTGATAAAATTTGCGACCAAATTTCGGATGCCATTCTTGATGACCTTATTCGACAAGACCCTAAAAGCCGGGTGGCTTGTGAGACATTAGTTACCACCGGCCTGGTTTTAATTGCTGGAGAAATAACTTCGGAAGGATTCTGTGATTTTCAGAGTGTAGTCCGGGAAACAGTCAGAAAAATTGGTTATACTCGGGCCAAATATGGTTTTGATTACCAGACTTGCTGTGTATTGTCATCGATCCATGAACAATCCCCTGATATAGCCCAGGGAGTAGATGAAAAAAAAGGCAAAGAGCAGGGTGCGGGCGATCAAGGCTTGATGTTTGGTTATGCCTGTTCGGAAACACCAGAATTGATGCCCTTTCCGATCATGATGGCTCATAAATTAGCCCGTCGCTTGGCAGAAGTAAGAAAGAAGAAAATTCTTGATTATCTTCGTCCCGATGGCAAATCGCAAGTCACCGTTGAATATGATGGTGATCGCCCAGTTAGAGTTGAGGCCATTGTAATTGCTGCCCAGCATAATGCTAAGGTTGGCTTGGGCGACCTTGGTCAAGATATAAATGATGTGGTTATCAGGGAAGTTATTCCCCCGTCCATGATCGATGAAAAGACGAAAATTTTCGTTAATGGTACCGGTCGATTTGAACGAGGGGGCCCATTTGCCGACACTGGGCTTACGGGAAGAAAAATAATCGTGGATACTTATGGTGGCGTAGGTAGTCATGGAGGGGGATGTTTTTCGGGGAAAGACCCCAGCAAGGTAGACCGGTCGGGTTCTTATATGGCCCGCTATATTGCCAAAAATATAGTAGCGGCAGGGTTGGCGGACAAAGTCGAGGTTCAGATTGCTTATGCTATCGGCATTGCTGATCCGGTATCGATCATGGTTGATACTTTTGGGACAGGAAAAGTGTCTGAAGATCTCATCAAGGAATTAATTAGAGCTTATTTTCCTTTGAAACCCAAAGCAATGATTGAGTACCTTGACCTTTTGCGGCCCATTTATAAAAAGACCGCTTGTTATGGCCATTTTGGTCGGTCCGAAGAAGAATTTACCTGGGAAAAAACAGATAAAGCTGCTTTACTGCGGCAGGAAGCCGGCCTTAAGTAGGGCAAGATTCTAAATAGGGGAGGATGATCAATCATGGATTATGATATAAAAGATTTAGCGTTAGCTGATCAGGGTTTAAAAAGGATAGAATGGGCCGCCCGTTTCATGCCTGTTTTGGGAATGATAAAAAAGAGATTTGCTGCGGAAAAGCCTTTAGCGGGTTACCGGATAGCTGCCTGTCTTCATGTCACCACCGAAACAGCCAATTTAATGACGACCCTGAAAGAGGCGGGGGCAGAGGTTCGCCTTACTGCTTCGAATCCTCTTAGCACTCAGGATGATGTTGCCGCGGCCTTGGTCAAACATTTTCAAATTTCCGTTTTTGCTATTAAAGGTGAAGATCAAACTACCTATTATCGTCATATCCACCAGGCTCTCGACCATAACCCCCAATTAACTATGGATGATGGGGCTGATTTAGTGAGTACTGTTCATGCCGAAAAAAGAGAACTTTTAGCTGATATTATCGGCGGAACCGAAGAGACAACGACCGGTGTTATCCGCCTTAAGAGCATGGCTCGGCAGAAAGTGCTCCATTATCCCATCGTGGCGGTAAATGATGCCAAAACTAAACATCTCTTTGATAATCGTTACGGCACGGGACAAAGTACCATCGATGGCATTTTGCGGGCCACGAATATTCTTCTGGCCGGATCGAATTTTGTGGTGGCCGGCTATGGTTGGTGCGGACGGGGGGTAGCTATGAGAGCTAGGGGAGCCGGGGCAAAAGTGATTGTCTGTGAAATCGACCCTCTGAAAGCCTTAGAAGCAGTTATGGATGGTTTTCAGGTGCTGTCCTTGACTGAGGCCGCCCGAATTGGCGATGTATTTGTCACGGTTACCGGAGATAAGCATGTTTTGACTGCTCGCCATTTCCAGCGAATGAAAGACGGCGCCATTGTTGCTAATTCCGGCCATTTCAACGTGGAAATAGATATTCCTGCTTTAGAAAAGATGGCCGTCAAGCGTCGTCAAATTCGAGAATTTGTTGAGGAATTTCAGTTAACTGATGGTCGAAACATATATCTTTTGGCTGAGGGAAGACTTATCAACTTGGCCGCTGCCGAAGGACATCCAGCCACAGTGATGGATATGAGCTTTGCCAATCAGGCCCTAAGTGTTCTTTATCTGGTTGAGAAAGGAGCTCATTTGAAAAAAGATGTTTACCCAGTTCCCCCGAAGGTAGATGAAGAAATTGCGCGCCTTAAATTAAAAGCTCTTGGGGTGCGAATCGATCGTTTAACCGCCGAGCAAAAGAGATATTTAGCCGCCTGGGAAGAAGGAACTTAGTTAGGGCTGGCGTTTGTTAATAATTTTTAAATATTCATTAACTTGGGCCTTCATGTCTGGATCCGGTGATTGAAGGAGTATTTTTTCAAAAAGCTCGCGAGCGTGGTCAAAATCTTTGTTTTTGAAGTAAGCCACAGCCAGATTGAAGTTAAGATTGATGTCATCTTTAGCGTATTTTAGACCTTTAAGGTAATTGTCTATTGCCTCCTGGAATTTTTCCTGCTTCTCCAGGATTATTCCTTTCAGGTTGTAAGCCATTACCATAGTTTTATTTATTTCCAAAGCTTGGTTAATGTAGAAAAGGGCTTCTTGAAGCTGATTTTTCAAGAGATACAGGCGAGCTAAATTATAGTAAGGAAGTTCCTTAGACTTATAATCAGGATCAGCCACAGCGCTTCGGTATTCTTTCTCTGCTTGCTCGAGAAGGCCCATTTCTTGAAAAACTGTTCCTAAGTAATTATGAGCTTCACTGAATTTAGGATTGAGGCTCAGAGCTTTTTGAAAATAATCCCGGGCTTTTTCCAGTTCATGCTTCATAAGATAAGCCAATCCTAAGCCATTATAAGTCAAGAAAGAGTTTGAATTTAGTTTCAGGCTTTTATTGAAATATTGAATGGCTTGATCGGGGTTGCCGTTATTTAGATAGAAAAGCCCCATGTTATATTGGTATCGAGGATCTTTTTCCTGTTGTTTTTGCAGATTGTTGGTTGCCGAAGCGCAAAATGTTAACCAACAACAGAGGCCAACAATAATAATTAATTCGGTTGAATGACCAACTTTTTTTGGATTCATAGTTCACTCCTCCCTTAATGCTCTGGTCATTAACTCTAATAACGCCTCTTGAGGAGGCTTGTTTTGGTAGAGAACTTGATAGACTTGTTCACAAATAGGCATCTCTACCTGCCACTTATGGGCCAATTCAAGGGTTGAGATGGTTGTCGGTACTCCTTCGGCTACCATTTTCATTTCGGCCAGAACTTCATTAAGTTTTTTTCCTTTACCTATTTCATAACCAACATAGTGATTTCGACTAAGAGGGCCGTTGCAAGTCAAGACTAAATCGCCCATGCCAGCTAAGCCAGCAAAAGTTTTTGCCTGAGCCCCCATTCTTTCTCCTAACCGCGAGATTTCGGCTAATCCTCGAGTTACAAGAGCTGCCCGAGCGTTGTGACCAAACTCCAGGCCATCACTAATACCGGCGGCAATGGCAATGACGTTTTTCAAGGCTCCCGCCATTTCCACCCCAATCACGTCATTAGAAGCGTACACCCGAAAATGAGGGCCAAAAATGAGATGTTGAATTGTTTTGGCTACCCTGATGTCTTCCGCAGCGACCACAACGGCAGTGGGATGGCGACGAGCCACTTCCACGGCGAAACTAGGTCCTGAAAGCACGGCTAAATTCGGCCGGTGGGGCGGGAGAAATATTTCTTCCATGATCTGGGTCATTCTTTTAAGCGTTGATTGCTCAATTCCTTTCGTCAATGAGATGACGGTGTGGGAAGAGGAAAGATTAGGTTCCATTTCCTCATAAATCGACCGACAGTAAGCAGAAGGAACAGCCACGAAAACAAAATCACTCTCCTCAACAGCTTCACTTATGTCCTGGGTGTAATGGATTACAGGGGGGAGTACCTCTCCGGGAAGAAAAGTTTTGTTTTCCCGGTAATGAAGCAAATCCTCATAAACGTTTTTTTCTCGGACCCAAAGAGTGGGCTGGAGATGTAAATGCCCGAGGTGCAGAGAGAAGGCTGTTCCCCAGCTTCCGGCCCCAATTACTGCCACTCGCTTCATTGGTCAGCTCCTAGTTTTCTTTCGGTGCCTTGGAAGAGGCGTTCAAGGTTATCGCGATGACGAACTATGACCATGGCGAAAATGAAAAACCAAAACAATATAATATCCGATTGGTGACGATAAAACCAGCTAAAAAGGCCAAAGCTGAAGACCGCGACTATTGAACCTAAAGAAACATATCTAGTTAA
>DQWD01000081.1 GCA_011042725.1 Candidatus Aminicenantota bacterium
AAACGAGCCGGGCTCAATAGGCGCTCGGCGCCCAAGGCGGTCGGGTTCCTTTGAGGAACGGTTCCGGAAGGCTAAATCTTCAATGTCGCTCCGACATTTTGCTTCGCCTTTCGCTCGATTTTATTTCCCGTCACTTGGGGACAAAACCAATTTTTATAAAGAACCTCAACACTTCTCCTTCTCAACTTCAACTCCTCCTGGTTGAAGGGGGACAGGCTAAAGCTAAGTCAAAACAAGAAGACAGTCACTTTTAGCAAAAATGGTGACCGGCACTATATTCGCTGGTTTTCTTGGAAATGTTCCAGGTCAAAATAAGGTGCCAGTCACTATTTTTCCAGCATAGTTTTGGAGATGCTTTTCACCAAAATTTATAAGTTGATTTTCCTCTTAAATATACCTACAATTAATTTCATCAGCATTACTATTAATTAATCATTAACCAAAGGAGGATTTCATGAAAATAACCATTAGTGCTCTCAAAGCTGACGTCGGGAGCATAGGGGGTCATATCAAACCCAGCGAAGCTTTAATGAGGGAAGTAAAAAATTATGTTCAAACCCAGGGTAAAGATACAATAATTGATTCTTACATCAGCCACACCGGAGATGACATTGCCATTCTCTGTACCCATGAACAGGGAGTAGGCAGTGCCAAAATACATAAGTTGGCCTGGGACGCTTTTCTGGCCGGCACCGAAGTGGCCAAGAAACAAGGTCTCTATGGAGCAGGACAAGATCTGTTGAAAGACGCCTTTAGCGGTAACATCAAAGGGATGGGGCCAGCCGTCGCCGAGATGGAATTTGAAGAAAGACCCAACGAGCCATTTATCTTTTTTGCCGCTGATAAAACCGACCCTGGAGCTTACAATTTACCTTTTTACTTGGCCTTTGTGGACCCCATGTATTGTGCTGGCCTGATTTTAAGTCCCAAGATGAGCGCCGGATTTAAATTTCGCATTATTGATGTCGAGTACACCGAAAAAGATAAAATAATTGACCTTAATGCTCCTGATGACCTCTATGATATTGCAGCTCTCCTTCGGGATAATGAGCGTTATGTCATTGAGAGCATTTATTCCCGGGCTACCGGTGCTCAGGCAGTAGCCATCTCCACCACCCGTCTCCATAACATTGCTGGCAAATATACGGGAAAAGACGATCCTATTGCCATCGTTCGCGTCCAAGGAGAATTTCCCGCCACCGGAGAAGTCCTAGCCCCTTTCCAGATAGGCCATCTGGTGGCTGGTTTCATGAGGGGAAGTCATACCGGTCCGCTCATGCCTTGTAAACTCAATTCGACCATTTCCTATTTTGACGGACCTCCAGTCGTAACCGGCGCCGCCTTTAGCGTTAAAGAGGGCTACTTCACTGAACCCGCCGATGTTTTTGATCACCCTTTCTGGGATCACGTCCGGACTAAAATTTCCCAGAAAGCCATTGATATCCGAAGTCAAGGTTTTTCCGGGGCAGCTATGCTTCCTTTCAGCGAACTTGAATACGGTGGAATCGTCGAAAAATTGAAAAAGCTAGAAAAACGATTCACTTACCGGGATTAACCCTTGATAGACTAAGAGACTACAAATTCCCGGCCAGAAGAATAATTTTTTCTTAATCAATCATTTTGTTCGGTGGTGTTCATAGACCAAGGGCGCTAGCTGTTGGCTACTTAATTTAACACATAGAAAAAACTGTTCTCTCCTCCAATTGGCCATTAAAATTTAGGCCAAGAAATTGTGATAGGCTGACGAGTAGCTTCTTGCTTAAATTTAAAGCCATAACAAAAACCAGTATTATATCTACCTCTTGTCTTGATAATACTCCCGGTTAAAATAAGGAGCAGCCATCTTATTCCATCCTTGTTCTGGAGAAGTTTTCTTTAAGATCTTTCAAATAGCTATTATCTTGCAAATTAAGTAAAATAAAATAAAAAGTTGAAAAGGAAAAAAAAGAAAAAGAAACCAGCTAGAAAAAGAATAAATAATGAAGCATAGAAATCCAGTCCCCACCGTTGATATCATTATCGAAACAACCCGGGCCGACGGCCAAACAGGCATTGTGTTGATAAAACGTCGCAACCCTCCCTATGGGTGGGCTTTACCGGGAGGATTTGTTGATTATGGAGAATCACTAGAAGAGGCAGCCCGGAGAGAGGCGGCCGAAGAAACGTCTCTAAAGATTAAACTTGTCCAGCAATTTCACACTTACTCAGCCCCCAATCGGGACCCTCGCCTCCATACCATTACTACGGTCTTTATTGCCCACGCCACAGGAGAACCCCAAGCCAGGGACGATGCTGCCGATATTGGCGTTTTTACCCAGGAAGAAATTAATTTCCCTCTCGCTTTTGACCACGCTCAAATCCTCGCCGATTATTTCCAATTTAAAGCAAGAGGAAAAACCAAAAAATTTAATCGTTTTTATAAGGAGGAAAAAATGGGAGGTGATTCTTACCACGAAATATTGGAAAAATTTTCGCCGAAAACATTAGAACTTCATCGGGCTTTGCAATCATTAATCGAAGAACTAGAAGCCATCGATCGGTATCAGCAACGAGTTGATGCTTCTTCTGAGGAAGAACTGCGGGCCATCCTTGCCCATAATCGAGATGAAGAAAAAGAACATGCAGCAATGCTCTTAGAATGGCTCAGAAGAAACGACGAGGCCTTGGCTAAGGAACTAAAGGAATACTTATTTACCACAGAGAAAATCACTGAGTTAGAAGAAAAATAGCCCCGAAAACATATTCCCTGCCATTTCTTCGAGAACCCCGAATAGAAAAATTCATTACTTATTCTTCAAAATTAGGCTATAATAATTCCGTGACGAACCAAAAAAAAGAGAAGAAGAGGGGAAAACTGATAGAAATCCACAAGGTTTGGGGACCAGCTGAGGCCGAAGTCATCAAGAGTTTTCTGGAAAGTCACGGCATTTCTTGCATCCTTAAAGGACTCGTGGTCCAGTCCGTTCATCCCTTCAGTATGGATGGGCTAGGTGAAATAAAAATTTTCGTCGCTGAAAAGGATGCCGAAATGGCCCAAAAACTCCTGGCCGCCCGTTTTGAAAATCCTGATTAGCCTTTTAGCTTCTGAAGCTAATTTCTCCTAATCATTTTTATTTAAAAATTTCCTAATTTTTCCTTGACATAGGGGTATTACTAGAATATATTGTAAAAAAACGGGAATAAATGGGATAAAGTGGGAAATTTATTAATCGGAAGTGCTACTGCTAAGCTAGATAAAAGTGGTCGTCTAAAAATACCGGAGCGTTTTCGAGAAACATTAGAAGAAAATTACGGTAAACATGTTTTTATTACCTGTCTTAATAACCATTCTATCCAGATCTATCCCTTGTCCATCTGGCAAACTATGACCAAAACAACAGCCAAAGGATTTATTCATCTTCGCCCTGACATTTATCGTTTTCTAATCCAAGTCAATCACCTCGGGGCCCCCTATGAGATAGACTCCAAAGGAAGAGTCCTCATCCAGCAAGAACTCCGAGAAAAAGCCGAGCTGGATGGAGAAGTTGAAGTGCTGGGCCTGAATACCCATCTGGAAGTATGGAACAAGAAACGACTGCAAGAAATGATGCTCCAGCATCCATTAACCGAAGAAGACTTTGAAAAAATTTCCAGCTTACCCGGAGAAGAACCTTCCTCCGAAAGAAAGGGCTTTGAGCTAAAAGAGGAAAAGCCATGACTTCATCCGCTGGGGATCATCAACCGGTGCTGGTGGAGGAGGTTTTTGAATATCTGGCCGCCGACCGCCCGGGGTATTATCTGGACTGTACCTTAGGTTTAGGAGGCCACTCCCATTTTATTCTTACCCGCAATGCTCAGGCCAAGATTATCGGTTTTGACATTGACGAGTCATCTCTGCTGGAAGCCCAAAAAAAACTGCTACCTTACGCTTCTCGAGTAGAGCTTATTCATTCTGATTTTCGCTTTATCCCTGATTTAAAGCTCGACTTTCCCCGGGTAAAAGGAGTTCTCCTCGACCTTGGCCTTTCTTCCTTCCAACTCGATAATCCCAGCCGGGGTTTTAGCTATCAACATGATGGACCGCTAGACATGAGAATGGATACTCGCACCAAGCTCACTGCCTGGAAAATAATTCATAAATATTCGGAAAAACAACTGGGTGAGCTCTTCTGGAAATTCGGTGAATTGCGCCAATCCCGAAAATTGGCCAAGGCAATTGTTTCTCGAAGAAAAAAAAACAAGATTGATACCACTCATGACCTCTTAAAAATCGTCGAGGAAATCTGCCGCTGGCGTCCTCAAAAAGGCAAAATCCACCCCGCGGCCAAGGTGTTTCAAGCTCTCCGTATCGAAGTCAACCAAGAGCTTAAAGACTTGGACCACTTTTTAGAAAGATTAGCCTTGCTTCTAGTCCCAAGAGCAAGAATAGTGGTTATTTCTTTTCACTCTCTCGAAGATAGAATTATTAAACAAACATTTAATTTCTTAAGCCGGGAATTTAAACCACAACCTTTCCTTAATATCTTAACTAAAAAACCAATTACTCCCGCTGAGTCAGAAATAAACCGTAATCCTCGCTCCCGCTCGGCTAAGCTTCGAGCTGCTGAAAGGATCTAAAATGGTCAGAAAGAAATATTCTCCTCGCCAACTTTTCACCTTAGCCGGAGGAGTAGTGCTGAGCCTTTTGTTAATTACCTTCTATATTTGGCATCTTTCAGAATCCATTCGCTTAGGATATGAAATCAACCAGCTGGAGAAAAAACTTGAGACGGTTAAAAAAGAAATTGCCCAGCTGGAAGCAGAAAAAACCGCTCTCCTTGATCCAGGAAAAGTAGAAAGAATAGCCCGGGAAAAATTAAAACTTAGCGATCCCCGTCCCGAGCAAATAATTTATTTACAACTTGACCAAGATTTAAACCAAGATGATTAATTTGGAGGCCAGAGACAAAATAAAAAAAAGGGCAATTTTTACCTGTATCATCTTTTTCAGTTGGGTAGTCATTATTTTCCTGCGCCTAATTCAACTTCAAATCATCGACCACCCTCGTCTCAAAGCAAAAGTAATTGCTCAAAACGAAGATATTATCCTTCTCAATCCCACCCGGGCTTCTATTTATGACCGCCAGGGTACTCTTTTAGCCCAAAGCTTACCTGTTTATTCCGTCTTTTACTCGGCTTTTAGTAATGAACCGTGGGACAGCCAATGGGGAAGAATCCAGCCTCTTCTTACCCATCTTGATATTCCCTCTACTAAGGCCGAAAAAATTAAAGAAAGAATAAAAAAGAAAAAATCATTTATCTGGATAAAAAGAAAAATTAGCCAAGAAGAAGCCGAGCAGATCAAGAATATGGACCTCAAAGGAATCTTCTTAAAAAAAGAAACCAAGAGATTTTATCCCCTTGGGAAATTAGCGGCCCAAGTTATTGGCAAAGTAGATATCGATGAAAAGGGACTAATGGGAGTTGAATACAAATATAACTCTTTTCTCGCTGGACAACCTGGAAAATCAATTATCCTTAAAGATGCCATTGGCCGTAAATATCAGGAAGAAATCCTCCATTATCCTACTCCAGGCCAAAATATATACCTTACTCTAGACTCAGTGATCCAATACCTGGCGGAGCGGGAACTCAGCAAAACAATCGAAGAATTCCAAGCTAAATGGGGAACAGTCATCATCTCTTATCCTCCCAGTGGAGAAATTTTAGCTATGGCCAACTTTCCCACCGGAGACCCGAATAGCGCTTCAGTGGAAGCGTTACGAAACATCCAATGGAATGCGGCTATCCAACAAATAATTTCACCCGGCTCAACATTTAAAATAATTACTTATGCGGCTGCCTTAGAAAATCATTCGGTCGCCGAGACGGAAAATTTTGATTGTCACCAAGGTTACATTCAGATTGAAGGAACATCACATCGAGTAAGAGATCATCACCGATTTGATGTGCTTAGTTTTCCTGAAATTTTAATCCACTCTTCCAATGTGGGAACGGTTCAAGTGGCTTATCGATTGGGAGCAGCTAATTTGTGCCGCATGATCCAACAATTTAAGTTTGGAGAAAAAACAGGAATTGACTTACCTGGTGAAGAAAAAGGAATATTCCGGCCTTTAGAAAAATGGTCAAAAACCTCCCTCCCCTCTCTTGCCATCGGTTACGAGATTGGAGTAACTCCAATTCAAATTCTTCAAGCAATTAATATCGTTGCCAACAAAGGACACCTAATTCCTCTCCGAGTGGTTAAGGATAAGCAACTTTATGAGAAACTCTCGGG
>DQWD01000080.1 GCA_011042725.1 Candidatus Aminicenantota bacterium
GAACGGACATTCTTTCTTATCAGCTCCCGGATTTTACAGGCATTGTCGAATGCCGTCTGAACCCAACCAGGAAGTTCTTTTTCATTTTCTTTCAAGACATAAGCAAAACGTTTCATATCAGTAAAAAAGTTATTGCGACCGATTCCCCAATCGATTTGAAGCACATCTCCTGGCTGAATGATACGATCAGTGTTACTTATTTCGTGACCATCAGGGGGGCTAAGAAAAACTGTGGGAAACCAGCCTCTTTCCAGGCCTTGTTTTTTTCTCTGTTCTTCTAACCACCAACAGACATCTAACAAAGTGGTTTTTCCTGGAGTGATAACTTCATTGGATAAAGCCCGTTCCAATAGTCGTCGAGTGATGTTAGCAACTTTGGAAAATTCAATGATTTCCCCAGCCACCCTCTCTGAACGAAAGTCTGAGATCAATTTTTCAGCAGAAATCAAGCGCGAAGCATATGGTTCGCCTAACGCTTTTTTAAGGTTGAGGTAATCGGTGTGGGAAAGGCCATCAAAAAGATGGCGTCCTTCTGGCAAAGAGAGTTTTTTAGCGGATGATATATTAACAGCGATCCGTTTCGGATCCCGTTTGGCCACGAATGATCTTAAATTTTCGATGCTGTCAAAAACATCGTAAAGCCTACTCTCCATGAGGAGTTCAGGTTCTCCGCCCAGAACAGCTCGTTCGATCCTGTCGCCGCCGCGGTCGGTAAAGATGAAAATACCATTGCCATTGCTGGTGGCATAACCAAAATCTCGAAAAAGAGGTTCTGTACCCCGTCCTCTGTCAATGATGATCCACATGTCAATATTATTGTTTCTCATTGCTTTAGGCAGGACGTAGTTGAATTTGTCACTGCGAATCATATTGGCAATTTCCATGTCATCCTGGGCACTTTGGCCAAATAAGTTCAGGCCAATCATAATGATTATCGCCGGGAAAACACTCACTTTAACCTTTTTTAACATCATTTTCTCTCCTAATTGGATTTATTAAGCTGAATTGTTCTTATAATCCAGATTAATGAAAATTTCATTATTTAACTGAGGTCAATTTATATAACACAGCTAAAAAGATTTGGTCAATGTTAAAAATTCTCGAAACTTCCCCTGAAAAATTAATATTTTGCTCTCGCAATTTAGGAGGGATTCCGGCCTTGTTGTCGTTGCTGTCTTCATAGCCACAAGCAATCTGGAAAATCTTCTGCCTGAAAAACTAGAGAAGCTAATGTTTGACATAACGGGGACGGTACCAGTCTTTCAAAGAGCCAGCCATTTTGCTGATCAGATCTAGCCGCTCTTCAACAAATTCCCTGAGGAAAAGAAGTCCGGCATTGCAGTTGACCTTTCCAGCGTTGAAATCAGGTTCAATTTTTTTGCCGGAAATGCCTTTAAAAAGGGAAAAAAGAAAAAATCTTATTAAATTTAACCTAGAAATTTAGTTCCACATTGGATATTATTAGATAAGCAATTGATAATAAACTTGATAAAAAATAAAGTAAAAAGGAAAAATGGTTAGCTATCTGAATAGTTTTCTTTTTCCGAAAATATCCAATCGCCGCTGCGCCTTTTTGGCCTTACTAATTCTCTTCTGGCTATTGGTACCTAACAATTTTAGGCTCCAGGCGGAAATATTTTATCCTTGGAAAGACATTTACATCGGCGCGTTGGATGCCCCGGCCTGGGCCGGCCTAGTTTTAGCTCCTTCACCGGGCAATGCTTTTGCTTTTCGCCTTCGAGTTAAACGCGACGAAGAGAGAGCCGATGGAATTGATTTACTATTTTTGGTAGCTGAGGTGGGCCCTCATTCACCCGATGGGCAATATGCCCGGGTTAAATTTGATTTAAGCTTACCTTTTGGCAAAGGACGGGAAACGCCTATTCTGAAAAAACCCCCGAAAAAGTCAGATACTTTAACGTTGGAATGGTCGCGAAGAGACGAGCGGACGGTCATCGGCCGGATCGAAGCACCCAAGTATACTACTGTAGAAATCATTCATTATTTTCCTTGGGATCTCACCGGTAATTATCGCCACCAAAGCGATGGGCAAGTTCAAGGAACAAGTGGGGAGTGGTCATATCTATTCTGGACCCATCGTCAAGGGGATCGTTTTCGGGGAGAAAAAGGCGAAGAAGTATTAGCCTTTCCCTCCCAGGAAGATAACATGATTTATTTTGTGGCCGGAGTAGGCCAGGATATTCGGATTCTCACCGATCATCTTTATCGCTATAAAAGAGCCAAAGTAATCGAAAAATTTCTGCGCGATGAAAAAAATAATTATGACCAAAAGAGAGTCAGAGTTAAGGGGCTCTACGAAGACGTTGACGAGGCGATTACCAACAATATTTTCTGGATGGTATTGTATCAGGCCGGACATCATCGCTTCTACACTCCTGCTGGAAGAAGATGGATTTTTCCTAGCCCAAAGGCAGAATCCGATCACTGGACTATTTTTGAATGGGATTCATTTTTTAACTCTCTTGAGCTTTCAGTTGAAAGTGTTCGGTTAGCCAAGGATGTTCTTAAAGCTGTTCTCCAAACTCAGTATCCCAACGGTAATATCCCTAATTGGCGAGGACGCTTTTCGGGAGCTGCTGATCGCAGTCAACCTCCAGTGGGAGCTTATGTAACCTTGAAACTTTTCCAGAAAACTGGAGATTCCGAGATAATTCAGTTTGCCTATCCCTACTTAAAGAAATGGCATGCTTTCTGGAAAGCTCTCCACAACGGCCGACCTCGTCGGGATGGTAACCAAGACGGCCTTCTAGAATGGGGCTCGGACGAAGAGTTAATTCCCTCTTTTGTGCCTTCCTGGGAAAAAGGAGTTTCTGGAAAACAGCGGGCAATGTGGGAGTCGGGTCAAGATGATTTACCCAACTGGGATGAAGCCGGGTATAATGACCAAACGGGAACGATGACCATGAATTGTCTCGATTTGAATTCCCTTTACGCTCTTGATGCTTGGTGTTTAGCCCAAATTGCCAAAACCTTGGGTTTGCGGCGGGAATATTCTGCTTATTTGCGAGAATATGAGGAAATGAAAAGACTAATCAATGAAAAACTCTGGGATGATCTCGAAAATTTTTATTTCGATCGCCATTGGGACGGGCGATTTTCCCGGAGAAAAGCTGCTTCTAATTTTTATCCCCTAATAGCTGGAATACCAGATCAAGACCGAGCCATGAAGATGATCAGGCATTTGCGTAATCCTGATGAGTATTGGGGAGATTTTGTGGTTCCCACCATTTCCCGTGATGACCCTGCTTTTTCTGATCAGCAGTATTGGCGAGGCACCATCTGGCCACCCACTAACTATCTGGTTTATCAAGGACTTAAAGCCTACAGATTTGACGTCGTGGCCTCAGAAATGGCTAAGAGAAGTGTTGATCTTTTCCTTCGCACTTGGAAGAATTATCAATTATGTCCTGAAAATTATGATTCTCGCACTGGCGAGGCAGGGGGACAACGTTATCAGAGCTGGGGGCCTCTTTTTGCCTTGATTGGTCTTGAGGAGTACATTGATTTTACTCCTTGGGAAGGTTTTCGCTTTGGCATCTTACGCCCTGAAAAAAGGGGCCGCCTTCAGCGGGTGGCCATCCAGGGACGCCACTATGAGGTGCGAGTGGGTAAAAAAGGGTTAGAACTAAAAGAAGAAGGCCAAAAAATTATCGAAACGAATCGTCCAGCTGTTTTTCGGCATTTCCTTTACTCGGAGAACGAAATCTCTTTTGAGATTAAATCGTTAGATGACCTGGAAGTGAAGGTTCGTTTTCTAGTGGAAGGGAAATATCAGCTCCGGGTGGATGGACAAGTCACCAAAGTATTTGATGGCGATTCTTTAAAATTTGAAGTTTCCAAAGGTGAACACGAGGTCCTCATCTGGCTCCTTCAAAAAAAGGAGGAATAACCAATTTTCCTTTATGTTTTATCTTGTCCCTGCCGGTAAGCCTGGCGCAGAGTATCGCCGCGCAGACCTTGTCGAAGGGCTTCGAGGGCCAGAATTTCATCCGGCGGGATATTGCCTAAATTGACATTGACCCCCCAGCGCATAATCAATGCTTGTTGCTGATTTTTAAGGGGGGCTTCCCAAAGAAGAATTTCAGGATTATCTACCCCGGCCACAATGTTGTCGATTTCATCTTCCTTAATTTGGCCACTGGAATCGTAAATGCCTACCCCGCGGCCAGCTTCACGGGCTTCAATAATAACTTTAAAGGCTCCTGATTCAGCGTCAGTGTTAATCAGTTCATGAGTTAACGAGATAGGCAGAGCTTGTTTGGGGTCTTTTTTACCCACTTCAGTGATAACTTTAAATCCTTGGTCTAAAGCCTGCTTGATGATTTCTTGACGATGGGGAAGGGGAATATCAATGGTTCCATCAGAAACTTCAATGGCGGTGAAGCCTAACTTTTTGGCCCTTTTCAAGTAGGAAGAGAGATTATCTTGCCAATAAGCCACTTCGAGGAAAGTTCCCCCGGGCATAACGTCGACCTCATAAGAAGTGATTAACTTGTTTTTTCTTTGCAGATAGTCCTCATCGTAAAAAGCCGAGGTGCCGAAAGTTAGCTTAATTATATCGATATAGTCACCGGCCGTTTCCAAAAGGTCACTGACTCGCTCCAAGCCAAGACCTTTATCAATGATCATGGTTATTCCAGTAGTACGTGGTTTAGATGAACGACCAGAAATAGGTATCTTGATTACTCCATCCCATGCTTTTGACATTTTTATTCTCCTTTAATTTTATTATTATTTTTTTTTTCTTTCTTTCTTTCTTTCTTTCTTTCTTTCTTTCTTTCTGCTTGGTTGTTTCTCTATCAGTCTATCTGCCTGCTCCACATTTTCCAAAATTAGTTCTTCTCTTATATCCATCAATCAATCCATTACTCCTCTCTCTCTTATAGTTAATAACCAAACTCAAGGGCTACTGGTCTATTTTACCTGATCGTTAATAGTTCTCCCCAACATTGCTCAGGAGAGCTTAGGATGGATAAGCTATTAATGGGGGTTAGGTTGGTCAATAAGGTTTTAACGTTTTCCCATCTCTTTTGGGCTAGAGCAGGTTCATCCCAACCACTAATCGGGAGGGAATCGTAAAGGATAATCGATTCGCTAAGTTTGGAGGAGAGGTTAGCGTAGATAAGCTGGGCCAGCTTCTTGGAACTGGTGATGGGTTTTTCTTTTCTTTGGGGCCACCCTTCTTCAAGATGGGGAAAGATAAAAATGACCTTTTTTAAGTTAGTTACTTGGTTAAAGGAAGTTTGAAAAGAAGAAAGATTAATAGCCACCTTGTCTTTATAAGGAGAAGAATGGGGACAAGAGAAAACGGAGAGAAAATGGGGAAAATGTTTTTCCAAGGTTTGCTGTCGAACATTATCGATAAGAGAACCTTTAAACCAAGTGACTTGGTCTTTTCTTAGCTGGAAATGGGTTGTTTCGGTCGAGAAAAGTTTTAAGCCTGCTTCCAACCCCCGCAAAAGAAAACAAGTCTTACCGCTTCCGGCTCCCCCGGCGATTACCCAAAGATGATTTTCTTCTTCATCATAGAGGGCACAAGCATGAAGGCTGTAGAGAGAGTGTTTTTTTTCGAGAAGATAAAGAACGAAGCGATACAAAAGTCCCAAATTACCGCCAAGAGTGTAACGTTTATCTGAACATTTTTCTTCCCAAAATGAGATTGGTCCTCTCAAAAGAAGAAACTCTTCTTCGCGGCGGAATAAAAGATTTTCTTCCTCAGGCATATCTTCAACTTTGATTTGGCCATCTACTTGTTGAATATCCTGATCTTGGGGAAGTATTTTTACCTGGTGAAAAGTGGTGGAAAGAGAAGGCACTTCTAAGGGGGGATCTATAATCGGTTTTAGACCTGCCTGAGGAGACGAAGATGGGGAGGCATTTAACTGGAGCATAATCTTGGCTTTGACAATTTCAATTATTAGTTTTTTGGTTAGCATTTTAAAATCTCGACCGAAGCGGAGACATTTTCCTTCGCCTTAACGTAGTAACTCATTCCCGTCACTTGGGGACAAAACCTAATTTTTTTCCTAGAATTAAAAGTTATTACAAGCTCCATAATATACCTGATTATTTACTTGAGGACAACTTGTCTTGGGGGTATGTGTCTTCCAATTTTCCTCTCTCAAAGTTTTGGGATTTTTTTTCTGTTTTTACATCCTTGGGTTGGAGATGCTTTCGATTCACGTTCAGAATTTTCTTTAGGGAAGAGAAAAATTAATCTAGCTTGATTTATTC
>DQWD01000032.1 GCA_011042725.1 Candidatus Aminicenantota bacterium
TTTTTTTATTTTCTCTTTCCGAGCTTAAGCCTGTTGCCTAACCGAATCTTGAAGAGCTTTAATGGAAACTGGCTTTAAAGGCGGGCGAACCGTAAAAAGCCCTATTTCCTCTCCCTTTTTCTGACATAAAACCTGGAGTAAATCATAGATTATCGGAGCACAGGTCCGGCCTTGACATTTTCCCATGGCACACCGGGTGGCAATTTTTAAAGCGTTCGGATTATAACAGCCCATCTCCACCGCCTCCTTAATCTGCCCCACCGTCACACTTTCACAACGACAAACGATAGTTTCATCGGAAAGCTCAAGGAGTGATTGCGGCTCCACCCGGTAAAGAGAATTAAAATATTTAGCAAAACTTAAATGATGCTTTCTCTCTTTTTTTAATTTTGTAACCACCCTGGCTAAACTAGAATCTTTCTCTTGTCCCAAGTGGCGCAAAATGTTATAGGCGGCCAATTTGCCTTCATTAATCGATTTTTGTCCCCCGCCAATACCGGTAATCTCTCCAGCAGCGATAATCCCAGCCACATTTGTTTCCAAATCATCATTAACCTTAACTATCCAACCCCCTTTCTCCGGTTGATACTCCAGTTCACATCCGGCCAACTGAGCCGCTTCAACATTAGGCACAAATCCATAGCCAATGGCTAACGATTCCACGGAGTAGGTCTTTTCACTTCCTGGGATTAATCTTCCCTTGGCGTCAACACGCCCAATCACCACTTCTTCAACTTGTTTTTCTCCGCGGGCTTCAACTACTTTTCGCCGGTATTTTAGGGGCACTCTCTTTCGATAAATCAAAGACAAGTAACGAGCCCCTTCCCAGAATTTAGCGGATTGATGGAAAATCTGCGGGAAAAATTTAATTTTGTTGAGCATCGGAGTTTGTTCCATAATGCCCAAAAGCTGGCCGCCATTTTTCAAATATTCATAGGCTGCAGCCATTAAAAAAAGTCCTGAACCAGCAATAATCGTCCGGCGGGCGGGCAAAACACCAGAACTTTTCATCATCACTTGAAGGAGGCCCGTGGAATAAACTCCAGGCAAGGTCCAGCCCGGAAATGGGAAAAACCGTTCTCTAGCCCCGGTAGCTACAAGAAGACACTCATAATTGAAAGCATAGGTTTTCTCTCGATTCCATTCCACAAGAATCTCCGAGGGGGGATAAACTCCCATTAACGTGGTTCTATTCATCAAGGTAATTTTTTTCTGCTTGATTTGCTCCACCAAGCTAAAACCGATTTTTTTAATCTTATCCAATTTCGGTGAATATTCTCCCAGTTGCTCAGGAATTCGCCGTAACAATTGCCCCCCTAGATGAATGTTTTCATCAAAGAGAAGCACATCCAGTCCATGATCAGCCAAGATGGTGCCGGCCACAATTCCCGCCAAGCCACTCCCCACAATGATAACATCATATTTGTTTTTTACGGGATTCATTTCTTCACTCACCAATTTTAATTTCCATGCCATCTTCAACTTCGGTCATACAAGCCCGAACATTGGGTCGACCATTTATGGTCACCGTACACTCAAAACAGACCCCCATTCCACATAAAGCTCCCCGGGGTTGGTGACTAACAGGATTTTTCTTGAGGATCTTAATCCCCGCAGCCATCAAAGCTGCTAGCACTGTTTCGCCAGCATAAGCTTCGATTGTCTGGTCGTTTACTTTTAATTTAACTTTTTCTTGACGAGTAATTGCTGGAATTCTTAAATCTTCCATGATCAGTCCTTTAAAATAGACAGTCAGAATGATAGGAAATTTAAAATTTGAGAGTATAAACTAGCTATTTTGTCCCTCAGTTGTCAAGGAAAAAACGAATCCCACGGGGGCTTAATAATTAAACCCAACATTTTTGTCGGGCAGCAAGCAGATATTATCTCTAGGCGGTAAAAAAACTGAGATTTTAGATTTTATTGACTTCAAAAAAGGGCTGTGTTAAAACCATTTCTTCTTTTTTGAGGCGATCTTGATTTTTAGAATTAATAACTAACTAAAAATACTTTCGCAGTCGCTAGCAAACTCAAAGATGGTAAAAGACGAAAACAAGAAGGATAAACGATTGACCTTTTCCTAAGCAAAAGGCAAAGATGAGGTTATTATTAAAAAATTCCCGGTCTCATCTTTCCCAACGAGAGGATATTTTGCTATAGGGTAAGAGTTTAAATGTAATTAATTATCAAATATTATTTGGAGAGAAATTATTTTTAAAGAGAAATAGAAATGAGCAATAAAACGACCTGCGACGTAGCCATTATCGGGGCCGGCATCATCGGCTTGGCCACCGCTTATTATTTAAGTAAAAAGGGAATGAAGTTAGCTATCATCGAGAAAAATTACATTGGCTCAGGATCAACTTTAAGATGTATCGGTGGCATCCGACAACAATTCTCCACTCCTACCTCGATCAGAGTTATGAAAGAAAGCGTTTCTTTATTTGCTCAAATGAAGGAAGAATTCGGGTTTTCGGTTGACTTTCATCAGGGGGGCTATCTTCTCTTAGCTCACGATGAGCAATTTGTTGAAGTGTTTAAATCTAACATCCAAATTCAACGACAAGAAGGTGTTAATGTTTCCCTTCTAACCCCTGAAGAAACCAAGGATCTTGTCCCGGAACTAAATATTGCTGGTCTTCTAGCGGCTGCCTATTGCCCCGATGACGGCCAAGCTTACCCTTTTTTAGTTCTAAAAGGTTACAAACAGAAACTCGATGCAAAAAGACAAGCTTTTTATCTTCATAATCCCGTGACTAAAATCGAAAAGCCAAAAAACTTTATCCTCACCTTACAAGATGGCTGTCAACTAGAAGCCCCCAAAGTTGTGCTTAGTGCTGGCCCCTGGACCAGAGAATTAGCCCAGCAAATGGGATTAGATCTTCCTCTTTACCCCGAAAGGCACGAAGCCCTCGTTACCGAGAGAATTCCCAAGATAATCGACCCGATGCTTGTTGACTATCGACAAGATGGCTGCTACTTTCATCAATACCTCAGTGGTCACATCGTGGGTTGCTACACCCCCTACCCTAATTTTCCAGGCATCTGTCATGAAGCTTCCCTTGAATTTCTGCGGGAAATGGGCAAACGGATGATCCGCCTAGTCCCCGCCTTGGAGAAAGCCACCATCCTCCGCCAATGGGCCGGCTGTTACACAATGACTCCCGATGGCAGCCCAATCGTCGATGAAAGTCCTATCTCCAACCTCTATATCGCCTCAGGCATGAGCGGCCATGGTTTTATGTTTGGGCCGGGCATCGGACGACACCTGGCCCATTTCATAGCCGAAGAAAAATGGGATGTGGATTTTAGAGAATTCGCCATTGACCGTGCTTTTAAAGGCAAGGAAAGCCTAAAATAACTTTAGAAGAAGGAAAATGGCCATGAACTCATCGCCAGCGAAATTCATCAGTATTTTTAATGATGTTCTGGGTCCGGTAATGAGAGGCCAATCAAGTTCCCACACCGCTGGATCTTATTTTATCGGGAAGATGGCCCGGGAATTATTGGGCGAGCCCCCTTCCGCAGCCAAGTTTATTTTCCATCCTGATGGTTCCTATTCCCGAGTCTTCCAAGCTCAAGGATCAGATTTAGCTTTTGCCGCCGCCTTGCTGGATTGGACACTCACCGATGAAAGATTTCCCCAAGCTCTTAAAGTGGCCCACGAAAAAAATATCCAACTCGAGTTTTTGGTATCTCCTTTTCCTGAAGCTGATCATCCCAACAGCGTGAAGATCCTCTTAAAATCTAAAAAGGGGAAATCATTATCCCTGGTCGCAAAATCAATTGGGGGAGGCGCCATAAAAATTGTCAAGCTAAACAATTGGCCGGTGGGGCTTGACGGGAAAAATCACGTAGTTATCATTCCCGGCCAGAAGGCAGATTCAAGAAAAATACAGGCCATCATCCAAGCTTATCCAGGGGAAATTGACTTAAAAGAGAGAGAAGGCCAAGCTCTCTTGGTCACCAAGTTTCAACAAAAGCCCGATCAAGCTCTAGTGAGAGAATTACGTTCTCTTTCCTTGGGAAATCAACTTTGGATGGCACCACCTTTAGTTTTTCCTCAAAAAGGTGAACCCATCTTCTCCTCGGGTGAAGAAATAATATTGCAGGCAACTAAAAGAAACCTGTCCTTGGGAAAAATAGCTTTAACCTACGAGGCCTCACTTTTAGGCCTTTCCGAAGAAGAATGTTATCAGGAAATGAAAAAAAGATGGCAAGTCATGAAAGAAGCCATCACCGCCGGCTTTGAAGAAGACAAAGTCCACTTAAGCCTTCTTGAGCCAAGTGCCCCTAAAATTAAACAGGCTATCGATAGCCAGGCCGTGGCCATCGGAGGTCCCCATGCCCGAGCCGCTGCGCGAGCTATGGCCGTGATGCATACTGCCAATAGTCTGGGGAGGGTGTGCGCTGCCCCAACTGGAGGATCAGCCGGAGTCATTCCTGGTGTTGTGGCCACCTTGGCCGAAGAAAAAAACCTCGATGAAACTCAAATCGTGTTGGCTCTATTTGCTGCCGGCGCTGTAGGCCTAATCGTTGCTCATCGGGCCACCTTTGCTGCTGAAATTGCTGGTTGTCAAGTTGAAATCGGAGCCGCGGGAGCGATGGGAGCAGCGGCCGTGGTTGAGGCTGCTGGAGGAAATTGTGGCCAGGCTCTCGATGCAGCTGCCATTTCCCTCCAGAATACCATGGGTTCGCCCTGCGATTTAGTTCAGGAAAGATGCGAAATTCCCTGTCATACTCGCAATGCCGTGGCCGCCGCGAGTGCTTTTGTCTGCGCCGATATCGTCCTTGGTGGTTACCAAAATCCCATCCCACTTGATGAAACCATCGACGCGGTCCTTGCTTCGGGCCAGATGCTTCCGCCTGAATTACGCTGTACCTCCTTGGGAGGGCTAGCTGTGACTCCCTCGGCCTTAAAATTAAAAAAGAAAAAGTAGATTTTTTTCAATCGACAGCAAAGGGTTGAGAGATAGAGACAGTCTCCATTCCTCCTAATACTCGATAACCATCTTCAGTAACGACAAAACAATCCTCAGTTCGAACCCCAAATTCACCGTGGATATAAATACCCGGTTCATTGCTAAAGGTCATCCCGGGCTGGAGTTTTAACTTATTTCCCCGCACTAAATAAGGGTACTCATGTCCTTCCATCCCAATCCCATGACCAAGACGATGGGAGAAATATTTATAATCGGGCCCAAACCCTGCCTCTTCAATAACTCGACGAGCCGCTTGATCAATCTCTTCACAAGTCACCCCAGGACGAACGGCCCGATAAGCAGCCTGTTGAGCCTGGCGAACGATGTTCCATAATTTAATCTGTTTGGCGCTTGCTTTGCCAAAAACAATAGTCCGGGTCACATCCGAGCGATATCCCTGCACACTACATCCACCATCAATCAAGACAATGTCTCCCCTCTTTAAACTACGCGGCTTACGTGACCCATGAGGAAAAGATGAACTAGGACCAAATTGGGGCCAACCTCCCCCGGTAACTCCCATCTCCTGGTGAGCTTGACGAACATAATCAGCTAATTCTCGCTGAGTCATTCCCTCATGGAGATGCTTAAAACTTTCTTGATAAGCAAGCTTAGTAATTCGATTGGCCAAATCCATATATTTAATTTCCTTGGCACTTTTAATTCCCCGGCACCCCTCAGTCACCGCCGCGCCATTAGTTATCTCCAGATGAGGGGCATCCTGACGAAGGCCAAAATAAACGAAGAAGCGAACTGTTGGACCAAGGGCTAACTTCCCCTTGGAAACACCTAAATCCTTCATGATCCCGGCGATCAAGGCAAAGGGGCTTTCATGCTCTTCCCAGGTTCGTATTTCTTGGTGGGAAGGAATCAATTCTTTGGCCCTTTCCAACTCAAAGCTAGGACAGACCCAAATTGGTTCTTTTTTTCGATTAAGAAGCGCTCCAAATGTACGCTCGCTCCTTCCCCATTGCACCCCTGTGAAATATAATAAATTAGGGCTGGGGGTGAGGAACAAGCCATCTATCCCCAAATCAGCCATTAGATGGCGGGCTTTCTCTTGGCGAGCTTCATAATCGCTGCGGCTAAGAGGCTCGATTCCTTTAACCATTTCCTTGATTTTAGGAAGCATTTTTTCTTTGGATTGAGACAAAACTCGCTCTACAAAACCAAAAGTGGTTAAGCTCAATCCGCCAATGGTCAAAAACTGCCGGCGAGAAATCATGTAAGCACTCCTTTAATAAAAACTGAGAAAAAAA
>DQWD01000331.1 GCA_011042725.1 Candidatus Aminicenantota bacterium
AGATAATCTGTCAAGATTAAGTTTCTCCTCTTCATCTTCATCAGTCTACCCAAAGCCTCTTTTCTTCTTTAACCACATTTAAAACAATATGAGTAACTGTCCGTTCCACATAAGGAAGAGCTAAGACTTTCTTGATCATTGTATTTAATTCTTCTCGATTCTTAAAATACCCGATGACAATCGAATCCCATTCTCCGGTAATATCATAGACAGCCATCACCCGAGGATTCCGAGCAATTATTTCCTGGGTTTCAATCAATTTTCCCTTAGAAATCCGAAGAGCAATGATCGCAATTAAATCATATCCAAAAAAACGCGGATTAAGCCAGGGTAAATAACCGAAAATGGCTCCTTCACCTTCTAGCTTCTTTATTCTCCGGATAACAGCCGTCACTGATGTTTTAGTCTCTTTGGCAATTTCCCGAAAACTCAACCGAGCATTTCTATTAAGAACGTTAACCACCTTTTTCGTCAATTCATCAATCATAAATCCCTCCTTTTTTTATTACGAATGTCTCTATTATCATAATATTTTAGATAAAATATTTCAAAATTTAAATTATTTATTGACAATCATTGCCTTTGTGGATATAAATAAAAACAAAAACGGAGGCAAAAACAATGAGTAATCATCAAACCATTCAAAGATATGGATTTAAAAACGAAGAAGAAGTCCTCCGCTTTGTTGCCAACCCAACCCACAAAGTTGAATTTATTCGCTTCGTTTTTCCTGATATTCTGGGTCGACCCATGGATTTCACCCTCCCAAAATATGAACTAGAAAAAGTTTTTAGCAGTGGCAAAGGCTTCGATGGATCTTCGGTTGAAGGATTCGTCCGCATCGAAGAAAGTGATTTAATCATCAAGCCCGACGCCTCCACCTTTCGCCTTTTACCGTGGGTATATCACGGATTTTATCCAGAAAACTCATGGCGCGAAGGCATTATGTTTGGCGATATTATTACTCCCGAAGGAAAGCCCTATGAAGGTGATTCAAGATATATTCTCAAAAAAACCCTGCTTTACGCTCACCAAGAATTTGGAATTGATGAATTTATGGTCGGACCCGAATTAGAGTTTTTCATTTTTCCCTCGGAATTCGAAGCCACTCCTCTTGATCACGGGGGATACTTTTTTGGCGGAAAACACGGGGAAATTCGCAAGGAAATCCAGCTGCTCCTAAAAAAAATGGGGATCGATTCTGAATATGACCATCATGAGGTGGCCAACGGCCAGCATGAAATAGATCTTCGTTACGGCCCAGCCCTAGCTATGGCTGATACGGGTATGCTCTTCCGTTATATGGTTAAAAAGGTGGCTCGAATGCACAATCTCTATGCCACTTTTATGCCCAAACCTCTAAATGGCCAAAATGGCAGTGGGATGCATGTCCATCAATCTTTATGGAAGGACGAGAAAAATGTCTTTTTTGACTCTTCCAATGGTTTCCATCTTTCTCCTTTTGCCCAACATTATATTGCTGGTTTGATGACCCATGCTCGAGAAATCACTCCCATCCTCTGCCAATGGGTCAACTCTTATAAACGCCTTATCGTGGGTTACGAAGCCCCTGTCTATATTGCCTGGGGACAGCGAAATCGCTCGGCTTACATTCGGGTTCCTGAATATCAACCTGGCCAAGAAATGGCCACCCGTATTGAGCTCCGTGCTCCTGATCCTGCTTGTAACTTGTACTTAGCTTTTGCCGTTATGCTGCGAGCTGGATTGGAGGGAGTGAAAAAGAAATATCAACTCCTCCCGCCAGTAGAAGAGAACATCTACAAGATGAGTCCCTCCCGCCAGAAAAAATTAAACATCAAGAATCTGCCTGGAAATCTGGAAGAAGGAATCCGCTTGATGGAAAAAAGCTCTCTTCTTCGCCAAACTCTCGGAGATCACATCTTTGATAAATTCTTGGCCAACAAGAAATGGGAAGTGGAAGAATATAGGAAGCAGGTTTCCAATGAATTTGATAAACAAGTCAGTGACTATGAGATAAAAAAATATCTTCCCTTTTTGTAAAAATTATTCCCTTCTTTTAGCCAATTTTAATAATAATAATTAGGCCTCTATTCCTATTTTAAGGGGTTAAACCAAGGGCTAAGACATTTGTTTTCTCATCTTCTTCATTTAGAACTTACCTAGATAATGAGGGTAACTAATCCTCAGAAAAACTCGGCTTCTTCTGTCGTTCTTGAGTTTATTTTTTTCCCCAATTATGCTATAAATGTAAACTAAAAATGAGTTTCGTTTCGATCATCATCAGCCTCTTTGTCCTCCTTTTTGCTATCACTGTTCATGAGGCCGCCCACGGATGGACAGCAGCGCGCTTTGGTGACCCCACTGCTCAACTCTTGGGACGAGTAACTCTCAACCCTTTGCCCCATATCGATCCTATTGGAACAGTCCTTCTCCCCCTACTTCTTGTCTTGGCCGGATTTCCCGCTTTCGGGTGGGCCAAACCGGTACCAGTTAATCCCTTAAATTTGCGCCATCCTCGAAAAGACAATTTATGGATTTCAGCCGCTGGACCGATAGCCAATTTAAGCGTTGCTTTCTTGGCGATGATCAGCCTTATTTTCTTGAAAATCATAAGTTCTGATGTCTCTTTATTCCTACGCCAAGTCCTCCTTGGTCGCGGATCGCTTCCCCCCGGATTTTATCCTCTTCAAGGCCTAGCCCTTATTCTTTTCTACGCTGTTTTAATCAACACCTATCTGGCTGTCTTTAACCTCATCCCAGTACCTCCTCTAGACGGTGGGGGAGTAATATTGGGCCTCCTTCCGGCTGAAGCAGCGGCCAAGTATGATCGTCTTCGTCCCTTTGGATTCTTGATCGTTCTCGGCTTGATTTATCTTGGCATTCTGAATATTATTATTCGTCCCATAGAAATCATTATCTATACTTTAATATTTTTCTAATCAGTTAAATGAGTGAAGCTAAAAAACAAACCATTCTCAGCGGGATGCGGCCAACCGGTCCCCTCCACCTTGGTCACTTAGCGGGAGCTTTGCCAAATTGGTTAAAACTCCAGGATAAACATGAGTGTTATTACAGCATTGTTACTTGGCATGCCCTTAGCTCAGAATATATGAACTCCCAAGCCATCAGAAACAACACTTTTGAAATGGCCGTGGACTGGTTAAGTATCGGCCTTGATCCGCAAAAAAGCGTTCTCTTCATCCAATCCGAAGTCAAAGAGCATGCTGAATTGCATCTCCTTTTATCAATGATTATTCCTCTTCCTTGGCTGCAAAGAGTGCCGACTTTTAAAGAAATGCAAAATAATCTTCCTGATAAAGACCTCAACACCTACGGATTTTTAGGCTATCCTGTACTGCAAACAGCTGATATTTTGATCTACAAAGCAAATTTAGTACCGGTGGGCGAAGACCAAGCTTATCATCTGGAGCTGGCCCGAGAAATAGCCCGGCGTTTTAACCGAATTTTCCAGCCCGTTTTTCCTGAGCCCCAAATGCTGCTCACCGAAGTGCCCAAGCTAGCCGGAACAGATGGGCGAAAAATGTCTAAATCTTTTGGTAATGCTATCTTTCTTAAAGACTCAGCGGAAGTAATTCGCCAAAAGATATCAACCATGGTCACCGACACCCGGCGCAAAAGACGAACCGATCCGGGAGTACCTGAAGATTGTCCAGCTTTTACCCTCCATAAAGCTTTCGTCGCTAAAGAGATAAGAGCCGAGTTGGCTAAAAGTTGTCTAACGGCAAGTATTGGTTGTCTCGACTGTAAAAAAGTGGTGATTGAAGCCCTCATCAAGCGCCTTTCTCCTTATTGGGAAAAAAGAAAATATTATGAACAAAACCCAAACTTAGTCTGGGATATTCTCGAGGAAGGAAACCAAAAGGCCCGAACCGCAGCCCAAAAAACTATGACCGAAGTACGACAGGCAATCGGCATTTAGCTTCCGAGGAGACAAAAAGTGTGGCTTTGAGGACCGACAAAAACGAACCTAGCTATGAAGTTCGGCTTGACTTCTTTGAGGGACCGCTTGACCTTCTTCTTTTCTTGATTCGCCAAAAAAAAATAAATATTCATGACATCCCCATCGCTATGATTACCAAGGAATACCTGGAATATTTAGATAAGAAACAACACCTTAACTTGGAACATGAGGCTGAATTTTTATTGATGGCGGCTATTTTAATCTATATAAAATCCCAAATGCTCCTGCCTCGAGAGAAAAAAGAGGGATGGGAGGAAGATCCCCGCCAACCTTTGGTTGAGAAACTTCTTGACTACGAACGAATAAAACAAATCAGTCAACTCCTTAGAGCCAAAGAAGATCTCCAGATCAAGCTCTGGACAAGGCAAGACCACCCAATCTCCTTTAGAAGAAAAGAAGAAGCCGAAATTGACCTTGAAGAAGTCAGTATTTTTGACTTGGCGGAAAAGTTCTTTTCTCTCCTGAAAACCCAGCAAGAAGATTTGCAACCCTTTGCTTCCAAGCGGCAATATTCAATCGAAGATAAAATTCAAGAAATTTTGACCATTCTTAACCAAGAAGGCTTCCTGGATTTCACTGATTATTTTTACCGTCATTCCTCCCTCGAGGAAGCTTTGGTTGGTTTTTTCTCTCTGCTGGAATTGATCAAAAGAAAAATCGTGGTGGCCCTTCAGGACAACCTTTTTCAGACCATAAGAGTGTGGATTATTAAAGGCAAAACTGATGGATATCCGGCTTAAAGAAATAATCGAATCCCTAATCTTTGTCTCTCTAGAACCGCTTTCTTTGGAAAAAATAAAAAGTCTTCTGGCTGATTTTCCGGCTGAAGAAATAGAAAAAGCTGTGGCCGAACTCTTGCAAAGTTATGCCTCTAATCAACGCGGAATCCAAATCGTCCAAGCAGCCGGCGGATTCCTGTTTACCACTAAACCTGATTACGACGGTTATATTCGTCAGCTCTTGGAGAGAGAAAAAAAAAGTCGATTGTCATCAGCAGCTTTGGAAGCACTCTCGATAATTGCCTACCACCAACCAGTTACTTTAGCCCAAATTTCCGCCCTGAGGGGAGTTGACTCCTCTCAGGCCGTAAGGACCCTTTTGGAAAAAAATTTAATTAAAATAGCAGGAAGAAAAAAAGCTCCAGGTAAACCATTTCTTTATCGGACAACAAAAAAATTCCTCACTTATTTTGGTTTAAACAGTCTTGATGACCTCCCTCGAGAAGATGAATTGGCCTCTCTTTTAGAAAAAAAACAAGGAAAAGATGATGTTTCACTTTAATATTTTATTGGGTCAAATCATCCTCTTTAATTGGCTGATTTTAAATCCTTTAATCGTCTATCCTCAACAGAAAACGACTCCCCCGGTTGATAAACACCAGCCTCAAAATTTCTTTGCCTCAAAAGCCATGGTCGTTGCCGCCCATCCTTTAGCCGTAAAAGCGGGATTGAAGATTCTTCGTCAAGGCGGTAATGCCATTGACGCCGCCGTGGCTACCGCCGCTGCTCTTAATGCCGCTGAACCTTTTGCTTCTGGTATTGGCGGGGGAGGTTTCATGGTCATTTACCTGGCGCAGGAAAAAAAAGTAACGGTTATTAATTTTCGCGAGAGAGCTCCGGCCGCTTCTTCACCAACCATGTTTCATCAAGATGGCCAAGTTCAGGAGAAATGGCGCCGAACTCATGGGCTAGCTGTGGCTGTCCCCGGAGCTCTGGCTGGATGGAACTACGCGTTAAAGAAATACGGTCGCCTTTCTTTGCGGGAAGTCTTCCAAGAGGCCATAACTATTGCCGAACGAGGATTTGCTGTTAGCCCCACTTTTTCCTCGATCAACAAAGATGAGTATGAAAAGCTCCTGGCTATGGACGGTGAAAATTCCTGTTATCTTCAGCAGGGATTCCCTTTTGAGCCAGGAGACATTTTTCGCAATCCAGAGCTAGCTCAAACTTTCCGTCTTCTGGTTGAGAAAGGAACAAAAGTTTTCTATCAAGGAGAAATTGGTCAAAAAATTATCCAAGCTGTGCAGGAAAAGGGAGGAATAATGACCGCTAAGGATTTGGCCTCTTACCAGGCTTTGGAGCTTAAACCTTTAGGGGCATCTTATAAAGACTTTGAAATATGGACGATACCTCCACCTGGCTCCGGAGGTCTTCATATTATCCAGCTTCTCTCAATTTTTGAACAACTTCCCTTAAAAAAATGGGGATATTTATCTC
>DQWD01000075.1 GCA_011042725.1 Candidatus Aminicenantota bacterium
CTAGAGAAATTGGGACAACCAGGGGAAATAAAAATAAAATTTAAAACAATTAAAGACG
Organism: Candidatus Aminicenantota bacterium; assembly: GCA_011042725.1. Taxonomy (GTDB): domain Bacteria; phylum Acidobacteriota; class Aminicenantia; order Aminicenantales; family Aminicenantaceae; genus JdFR-80. The sequence goes on from DQWD01000075.1 coordinate 59, forward strand.
AGCGCTTCCAGCTTAAAGTAATAGATAATGGAATCGGCCTTCCCTCAAGTTTCGATTTAGAAAAAGCAACTTCTGTGGGTCTCCGCCTAGTTAATTCACTGGTTAAACAATATCAAGGAACCATTAAAATCGAAAAAAATAGAGGCACTTCTTTTACCATTGTTGGCCCTTTAAAAAGAACTAATGGGTCTTAAAAAGATTTTTCTTACGGAGCTGATCTTTTTTTTCTCTTTTTTGAGCTCATTAAGCCCATTCATTGTCTAAATTTTGTTCTTGCTGGCCGAACTTTTTGTCCCCAATGGGTTCCCAAAGCGGTGAAATTTTTGACTGCCAAAACCTCCCCTTTTAGTCGCTTTATGATTAACTTTAATTGTCCTTAAAATGTAGCCGAGGGAAAAACTTGGGTCTTAATTACTTTTTATCCAAAACTTCTCCCCTTAAATTATTACCAATCCCACTAAAGAATGAAAAAAAGAACAACTGATGAATCATTAAATAATTTTTAGAAAACCTCGTCGATGACACCTCCCCCTAAAACTATATTTCCCTTATAAAGAACAACTGATTGGCCGGGAGTAATAGCCCGCTGAGGATTTAGAAATTCTACCCTTATTTTGGTAGTGTTTAAGCACTGGATAAATGCTTCTGCTTCCTGATGGCGATAGCGCAGACGAGCTTTAGCCTTGAATCTCTTCGGTGGAGGGGGGACAATAAAATTAACCTGGGAAGCTATTAAGCACCGACGATATAGTGATTTCTCGGGTCCAACTACTACCTCGTTTTTGGCCGGCCTCAAGGCAATAACATACAAAGGATGAGAAAAGGCAATTCCCAAACCGCGACGTTGACCGATAGTGTAGCCAGCAATTCCTTGATGATTTCCCAACTGTTGGTTGTTTTCATCCACAATCAAACCAGGCTGGAAAGCCTGCGGATTTCTTTCTCTTAGAAATCGCACATAATCTTGGTCGGGAATAAAGCATACTTCTTGGCTCTCTTCTCTATCCGCTGAAGCTAATCCGAACTGGCGATCTATTTGCCTAATTTCTTTCTTGGTGTAATTTCCAACCGGAAACAAGATTCGTGCTAATTGAGCCTGAGTAAGGGAATAAAGGAAATAGGATTGATCTTTATTTTTATCCTTGGCCTTTTTTAAATAATACAATGACTTTCGCCAGTTATATTCAATCCGGGCATAATGACCAGTGGCGATAAAATCGGCTCCTAATTGCTGAGCTTTTGTCCAGAAAAGGTCAAACTTGAGAAATTTATTACAGCGAATACAAGGATTTGGCGTGCGGCCTTGGAAATACTCCTGGCAAAAATCTTTAACTACATAGTCTTCAAAAGCAGCTTTAAAATCCACAAAATAATGAGGGATTCCTAGTTTAGCCGCCACTTCTTTGGCCCTTTCCCCGGCTCCTCGACTATAATAACTTCGCCAATTAGGCTGATCGCAAATGTCGGGGGGTAAAGCAAAGAATTCCATGGTCAACCCTATAACTTCATATCCTTGCTGAAGAAGGAGAACAGCCGCCACCGAAGAGTCTACTCCCCCACTCATGGCCACCACAACTTTTTTCTTTTTCATTTCAACCTAGAATTGTAAACTCAAGTGTTTCAAACTTATTGAATATTCACCAAGCCGTTCATTTTTTTATTATTATACCTTATTTTATCCAGATAAGGATGTTTTAACATTTGCCGGTTTCAACTAAAAACTAAAATTAATAAGTTTGACAAATCCAGAGAACTTATGATAAAAGCAAGCATTTCAACCAATAAAAAAGGAACATAAAAATCATGGTGAATAAAAAAACTTATCCCAGCCTTCTCGAAGCAATTGGGCAGACCCCCTTAGTTCGACTCAACAAGTTAACTGAGGAGCTGCCGGTGGAAATTTGGGCCAAACTAGAGTTCTATAACCCCATGGGAAGCATTAAAGACCGCATCGCCAAATACATGGTAGAAAAAGCAGAAAGGGAAGGACGATTAAAACCAGGAGCAACTATTATTGATAATTCATCAGGAAACGCGGCTCTAGGGTTAGCCTTGGTCTGTAAGCTCAAGGGCTATCATTTAAAAATAGTAGTGAGAGACTCTATCTCCCCGGAAAAATTATATTTTTTACAAGCACTAGGGGTAGAAACAATTAAAGTAGATCATACTCTTCCCCCCGAATCTCCCGATAGCTACAATAATATCACTCCCCGGTTGGCCCGCGAAATCCCCAATTGTTATTATCTTGACCAACATAATAATCGAGATAATAATGAAACCCACTACCGAACAACTGGCCCGGAAATATGGGAACAAATGGGGGGAGAAATTGATTATTTCGTAGCCGGAATAGGAACAGGGGGAACTATTTCGGGTGTGGGCCGGTACCTGAAAGAAAAAAACCCGGCGATTAAAGTTATCGGTGTCGACCCAGTCGGCTCTGTTTTTCATGATTATTTTTATTCCGGCCAAAGAATAACTCCTCAGCCCTATCTCATCGAGGGCTTAGGAGATGAATTCATCATTGGTTGTGTTGAGTTTGATACAATCGACGATATTTATCAAGTTACAGATCGAGACGCCTTCTTGATGACTAGAAAATTAGCCGCTGTTGAATCGATTTTAGCTGGTGGTTCAAGTGGAGCCGCTCTTTGGGTCTGCTTAAAACTAGCCCAAAAATTAAAAAATTCTAAGCGATTTCTTCGCCTGGTGACCATCTTCCCCGACAGTGCCAACCGCTATTTAAGTACTATTTTTAATGATGAGTGGTTACGAGAGAAAAAGATAATTTAAGATTTTTCTTATTGCTTGAACCAAAAATCAAAACTTAGTCCATATCTTGATTTTCATCAGTAAATCACCTTTTCTTTTTCTTGGCCATTATCTTTTCCTTCTTTTTCTTATTTCTTTTTTTGCCTTTCTAATTATGATAAAATTTTAAAAAAGAAGGCGATAAAGGAGATAATATGTCAGGACATTCAAAATGGCATTCAATCAAACATAAGAAAGCAGCTCAAGATGCCAAGAGAGGAAAGATATTCACCAAAATTATCCGGGAATTGCAAGTTGCCGCCCGCTTAGGCGGGGGTGACCCTGAAGCCAATCCCCGCCTTCGTAAAGCAATTGCCGACGCTAAAGCAGTCAATATGCCTTCTGACAACATCAAACGAGCTATCCAGAAAGGAACCGGTCAACTCGAAGGTGAAAAATTCGAGGAAATCATTTATGAAGGCTACGGGCCCGGCGGAGTCGCAATTTTTGTCGAAACAGTAACGGACAACAAAAACCGGACGGTTTCCGAACTTCGCCACATCTTTTCCAAAAATGGAGGCAACCTCGGTGAATCTGGCTGTGTTGCCTGGATGTTCAAACGCAAAGGTTATGTGGTGGTAGAAAAAGAAAAAGCATCTGAGGATGACTTATTGGAAATTATCCTTGAGGCCGGAGCTGAAGATCTCCGGGATGATGGCAGTAATTTTGAAATTCTCATCCCTGTTGAAAACTTCGATACAGTTGTCCAGGCGCTCCAGGAAAACAATATCGAGTATTCAACCGCCAAGATTGGCTACATTCCCCAAAATTATGTCAAACTCCAAGGAAAACAAGCCCAGCAGCTTCTCCGGTTAATGGATGAACTAGAAGACCACGACGACGTCCAGAATGTTTGGGCTAATTTTGATATTGATGAAGAAGAAATTGCCCAGTATTCCGCTTGACCTTCCCCGCGGTAATTCTTGAGATTTAGACCGAAAGAGTTGAAACAAGCAACAACAAGCGATTAAATTTAACATTTAAAATGCGTATTCTTGGTCTTGATCCTAGCCTAAAAGCCACGGGTTATGGTCTGGTTGAACAAAGAGACCAGCAGATCTCGGTAGTTGACTGTGGAGTAATAAAGACTTCCTCCCGTCAGCCTCTTCAAGATAAAATCAATCACATCCGCCTTGAAGTCGAAAAAATTATTATTCATTATCACCCTGACGAAGTGGCCATTGAAAATCCTTTTTATGCCCTAAATATCCGCACCGCCATCACTCTTGGTCAAGTCCGAGGAGCTATTCTGGTGGCCATCGCTGCCCAAAAAACACCTCTCTTCGAGTATTCACCGCGCGAGATTAAAAAGGCCGTGACCGGTTATGGCCAGGCGGATAAAGCCCAAGTTCAAAAAATGATCAAAATCCTTTTGCAACTCGATGACTCACCTCTTACCCATGATGCTTCTGATGCTTTGGCCACTGCTTACTGTCATCTTAATACTCGCCTCTTCTCCCTTCGCTTAAAAGAGGCCTCAATCAAAACCCAACAGGACAAGGATGTACCTCAACCATGATTGCTTACCTCAAAGGAACCATAATTCGGAAAGATTCTAACCAAGTTATTCTAAATATCGGAGGAGTTGGCTATTGCTGCTCGATTCCTCTTTCGACTTATTTTAAGCTAGGCGAAGTTAGCGAGGAAGCTGCTCTTCATATTTACACCCACGTCACCGATAACACTTTAGCCCTTTATGGTTTTTCTTCTGTTGAGGAAAAAGAACTTTTTTTAAAACTTATAAGCATCTCCGGGATAGGGCCAAAAATTGCCCTTAATATTCTCTCTGGCATCGAAACCGCCGATTTGGAAGAAGCCATCCGCAACTCGGACGTGGCCCGTCTGGCCATGATTCCTGGCATCGGGAAAAAAACAGCCCTGAGAATTGCTCTTGAACTCCAGGAAAAACTCGAGAATAAAGAAAAAATAATTGCCTCCCACTCATTAAAAGAAAAAGAAGATGTACTCTCAGCTCTCTTGAATTTAGGGTTCAAAAGAAGAGAAGTAGAAAAGATTGTTGAGGAAACGATTAAAAAGCTAGGAACCGAAGCTGGATTAGAAAATCTACTCAAAGAAAGCTTGAAACGTTTGGCTAAAGTATAATACAAAAAGAGAAAATGCTACTTAACGAGAAGAAAAAAATTAGATTTTTAAGTTCACTCCTCGAGGAAAAATCAAGAAATCGATGAAAAATAAAGACTGGCGCCACCAGGAGGATATCCTCAACCCGGTCCGTTCCCGGGAAGATCTTTTGTTCGAAGACAGCCTGCGGCCTCAAAACTTTGACGAATTCATCGGCCAAGAAACCGTCAAAACTAACCTCAAAATTTTCATCGAAGCAGCTTGCCGACGTAATGAAGCCCTTGACCATGTTCTTCTCTACGGGCCGCCGGGCCTTGGAAAAACTAGCCTAGCTTATCTCATTGCTAAAGAAATGGGAGTAGGGCTGAAACCAACCTCTGGACCTGTTATCGAAAGAGCTGGCGATCTATCGGCCATTCTCACCAATCTTCAGGAAAAAGAGATCCTTTTCATCGATGAAATTCACCGCCTTCATCCTTCTGTGGAAGAAATTCTCTATTCCGCCATGGAAGATTTTAGCCTAGATATTATTATTGGCCAGGGGCCAGCCGCCAGGAGCCACAAGCTTCGTCTTAAAAAATTCACTTTAATTGGAGCTACCACTCGAGCTGGCCGGATCACCGCTCCTTTACGCGGCCGATTTGGCATCATTCATCGCCTCGATTACTACCAGAAAGATGAACTGGTAAAAATCATCAAACGTTCGGCTAGGATTTTAAACGTCGATGTAAACAAGGAGGGTGCCCACCAAATTGCTCGTCGTTCCCGGGGTACCCCCCGGGTTGCTAATCGTCTCCTGCGGCGGGTTAGGGACTTTGCCGAAGTAAAAGGAGACGGTAGGATTACCGGCCAAGGAGCTCGGGAAGCTTTGGACATGATGGAAGTAGACTCCCTAGGCTTAGATGAAGTGGACCGAAAAATCCTCCAGACAATCATCGAAAATTTCAACGGGGGACCCGTCGGCATAAACACTATTGCCGCGGCCATCGATGAGGAAAAAGATACCATTGAATCAATCTATGAACCATTTTTGATGCGGATTGGTTTTCTAGAAAGGACCTTACGAGGAAGAAAAGCCACCCCTAAAGCTTATAAACATTTGGGCTATTCCTTTCTCCCCTCCCCCCAGAAAAAATTATTTAAACCATCAGATGAATGAAACGAATCCTTTTTTTCTA
>DQWD01000231.1 GCA_011042725.1 Candidatus Aminicenantota bacterium
TCTGGTTTCAACACCATTCCTTCTCCCCCTCCAAAAGGGCGATCATCAACCTGGTGATGCTTATCCAAAGTAAAGTCACGGAGATTATGAACACGCACTTCAAACAGCCCTTTCTTGATGGCTTTGGCCAAAATGCCCTTAGATAGCCAGCCAGAAAAAGCTTCAGGAAAAATAGTAATTACTTCAAATTTCATCAAATCTCAAGAAGGCCTTCGGGAGGGGCAATCACAATCTTCTTCTGAGAAAGATCAACTTCAACACAAATACTTTTCTGAAAGGGGATTAGAACTTCCTTTCCCTGGTCCTGGGCTTGGACTATCAGGAGTTCATTGTTGGGGATAAACCAAATATCCTTTACGACGCCTATCACCAGCCCCTGATCGGTAACAACTTGACAACCTTGCAACTGAAAGGTAAAGTATTCTTCTTCTAAAAATGGAAGTTCTTCTTCGGGGAGAAAAAGATCTCTTCCTCTCAAAGAAGAAGACTGCGAGATCGAATCTATCCCTTTTAATTTTAGAATAAAAACATCTCCTCTTTTTTGGAGATGTTCAATCGCGAACTCTTTTAATCCCCCTTCTAGCTCAACATATAGGGTTGAAAAAAAAATGTTGAGAAGGCGGATCAAAATCGAGACCTATCCTTAAAGCGCCCCTCCTTCCCTGGGGCTTTAAAATTCGGCCAATTTTAATCAAATTATGTCTTCTCGATGATTTCTAAATTAAATCTCCTCTTTAATTTCATGCCGGCTGCACCCAGGATGACGCGGATGGCTCTGGCCGTGCGCCCCTGCTTACCGATAACCTTTCCCAAATCTTCGGGTGCTACCTTTAGCTCAAGAATGGTGGTTTGTTCACCTTCGAGTTGGGAAACCTGAACTTTGTCCGGGTTGTCAACTAAAGATTTGGCAATCATTTCAACTAGTTCTTTCACTGTAACCTCCTTTAAGTTTTGATGTTATTGGAATGATGGCTTCGCTTAGCAACTTGTTTAATAAGAGATTGCACTGTCTCGGAGGCTTGAGCACCTCTTTCGAGCCAATAACTAAGGCGATCCAAGTCAATTTTTATTTCCGCTGGTTCTTTGAGCGGATTATAATAACCAAGAGACTCTTTATATTTACTTTCTCTCGGACTTCTAGAATCGGTAACTATAACTCGGTAAAAAGGACGCTTCTTTGCGCCCATCCGCATCAATCGAATAGACACCATTTTTTCGACACCTCTCTATTTTTCTGGGAAAATTGATAATAACTGAAAATTCGTTTTAAGTCAACTGCTTTAGTAATTTATCTCTAATTTCTGGGCCTCAGCGGAAGTCTCCCTATTATCTTTTCTGAGGCAACTAGCTTTTATTCCTATCGACCAATTAGGGAAATAAAGACTAAACTAAGAAGTAACAACTAGCCAAGGGCCCTTAAAGTTAGTCGGCAAATTCGGAGGTTTATAAATTTACGGCCTACTTTTCTTTCTTAAGGAAGATTAGAAAGTAGTTTTTTAAATTGAGGCTTTTTCATAACCTTTTTCATTTCTAAATATTGCTTAAGGAGCTGATTTACCTCCGATACTGGCCGCCCACTGCCCAAGGCTATTCGCCGCCGGCGGCTTCCATTTATCAAGCGTGGATTTTCTCTCTCTTTAGGGGTCATCGAGTTAATAATCGCCTCAAAATGAATTATTTTTTGGTCATCGAAATTGATTTTGCGGAGGTTTTTAAAAACTCCTCCCCCTGGCATATGGCTCAAAATTTGAGAAAACGACCCCATTTTCCTAATTTGCCGTAGCTGCTCCCGAAAATCCTCCAATGTAAAATCCTCGCGCCTCAATCTCCGGGCAATTTCTTCAGCTCTTTTCTTATCCACCACCTCTTCTGCTTTTTCAATCAAGGACAAAACATCACCCATGCCTAATATTCGAGAGGCCATTCGATCAGGATGGAATAATTCCAATTGATTAGGTTTTTCTCCGACCCCAATATACTTAATAGGCTTTCCGGTCACCATAGTCATGGAAAGTGCCGCCCCTCCCCGGGCATCTCCGTCTAATTTAGTTAAAATTATGGCCTCGATCCCAACTTTTTCCGCAAATTCTTGAGCACTCTTCACCGCATCCTGTCCAGTCATAGCATCGCCCACGTAAATCACCTCGGTTGGGTTTAAATAATCTTTAACCATCTTTAATTCAGACATTAATTCTTGGTCAATATGGAGTCGCCCCGCAGTATCAACAATAATTGGATCAAATTTGTGCTCTCTAGCCGATGATAATATTTTTTCTATGGCTGCCTGAGGTCGGTCCAAATCCCTGGGAGTTAAATTGAAAACTTCCACTGACAATTGCGATCCTAAAACTTGCAGTTGTTGCTGAGCGGCCGGTCTCTTCAAATCCAAAGAGACCAGCAAAGGTAACTTGCCTCCTTTCTTAAACAATAAAGCAAGTTTGGCGGCGGTGGTTGTCTTGCCTACACCTTGAAGGCCAACCAGCATATAAATCGAAGGTGGAGAATCAGCGATCTTGAGTTGGTGGAGGTTCTCACCTAAAATTTGTGTCAATTCATCACGGACAATTTTAATCACGTGTTGAACAGGGGTTAAACTTTCCAATACCTGCTCATTTAAAGCCTTTTCCTTAATCCTAGTTTCAAAAGTTTTGACCACCCGATAATTAACATCTGCTTCCAAAAAAGCCAACCTAATCATTCGGAGAGCTTCGGCTAGATTCTTTTCCGTGATCTTGCCCTCTCCCCTGAGAAATTTGATTGCTTTTTGCAGGCGAGCCGAAAGTTGATCCAACATCGCTTATCCTCCTCGTGAGCTTAACTTTCAATCCTAGGCCAATTGGCCATCTCAGTCAATGAGACTGGTGCCTTTTTATTCCTTTCCTCTTAAACAACTTCCTTTCCAAGAGAGTTACATCTTTTCCCTCCTGGGCTACCCTCTTCAGATTTAACTTCTCTTCGCCGGGCAATCTAAGATCAATAGCTCCCCCTTCAGGAGATAAATTGTACCTCTTCATCTTGACATTAATCTTTAGAATAATTAATGTATAAAGAAATTTTAGGTAATTTATTATTAGGCAGAAAGAAAGACCGCCATTTAACCTAAATGGTTAAGGAGAAAAAATAATGAAATCCAAAATAGATTATCAAGAAATATTAAAACTTATTAATTTACTTGAAGAAAAAAAGCTCACTGAATTTGAATTGGAAATAGAAGGATTCCGCATCAAGCTGGTCCGGGAACAATCTCCACGGCCTTCTCTCGTCAGAGAACAACCATCTCCCTCTCCATCTCCCCCAACTCCTCCTCAACCTGCCCCTCCCCTTTCCAAGGAGAAAGCAAAAAACAATCTTCACTACATAACTTCACCGATGGTCGGAACTTTTTACCGAGCTCCTAATCCTTCCTCCCCTCCCTTTGTTGAAATCGGAGATAAAGTCAAAAAGCACCAGACTCTATGTATCATCGAGGCGATGAAGTTGATGAACGAGATTGAGTCAGACATTGAAGGCCTGGTCGAAGAAATTCTGGTTAAAAATGGCAAACCGGTTGAATTTGGGCAGAAACTATTCGCTATCAAACCCTTAAGCTCGTGAATCATGTTCTCCAAAATTTTAATCGCTAACCGAGGGGAAATAGCTCTTCGTATTATTCGGGCGGCCAAAGAATTAGGCATCAAAACAGTAGCTGTTTATTCTGAACCCGATAGGGAGAGTCTCCACACCCTTCTGGCCGACGAAAGAGTCTGCATTGGTCCCGCCCCGGCCTCGGAAAGTTACTTGAACATCCCTAATATTATCAGTGCGGCCGAAATAACTAAAGCCGAGGCTATCCATCCGGGATATGGTTTCTTGGCCGAGAATCCCCGCTTTGCTGAAATCTGTGAAGCTGAAGGATTGGTTTTTATCGGACCTCCGGCCTCAATCATCAAGCTGATGGGGGATAAGAATCAGGCCCGACAGGAAATGAAAAAAGCCAAACTCCCAATTATTCCCGGCAGTCAAAATGTTATTGAAGATTTCCAGGAAGCCAAAAAATTAGCGCAAAAAATTGGTTACCCTATTATTCTCAAAGCCGCCTCAGGAGGGGGAGGAAAAGGCATGAGAATTGTCACCTCTCCTCGCCAACTAGAAGAGCAATTTTCCATTGCCCAGTCAGAGGCCCAGGCAGCTTTTGGAAATCCAGCTCTTTACTTGGAAAAATTCCTCGTTTCGGCTCGGCATATTGAGATTCAAATAGTGGCTGATAAACATGGCCGTGTTTTGGCCCTAGAGGAAAGAGAATGTTCTATCCAAAGAAAACATCAAAAATTAATTGAAGAAAGTCCTTCTCCTTTCCTCCAAGCCAAAACCCGCAAAAGAATGTTGCGAGCCGCTGAAGAAGCCGCCAAAGCTATTGGCTATCAAAGTCTTGGCACCTTTGAATTCCTGGTCGACCAAGATCAAAAATTCTATTTCATGGAGGCCAACACCAGAATCCAAGTTGAACATCCTGTCACCGAAATGCAGTACAATTTGGACTTAATCAAAGAACAAATTCGCTTGGCGAGTGGGGAGAAATTATCCCTGAGTCCTTCCCAGCTACCCCAAGGACATAGCTTGGAATGTCGGATCAACGCCGAAGACCCCCACAATTTTGTCCCCTCTCCAGGGAAGATAGACTTTTTAGTGTTTCCCGGAGGACCGGGCGTTCGGGTTGATTCAGCTGCTTATTCTGGTTGGACAGTACCTCCTTATTATGATTCCCTCCTAGCTAAAATAATAGTTCATGCTCCCACCCGCCAAGAAGCCATCACTAAAATGTACACAGCTTTAGAAACCATGACCATAGTGGGGATTAAGACCAATTTGCCTCTACATCTCAAAATTCTTTCTTCAACTGATTTCCTATCCGGCCGTTACGACATCCAATTTTTAGAGAGATTCTTGGCCCAAGGAAAGGCCCCCCAACCGAAGAAGGCTTAGGATCACTTTTTTATCATCCAAATTATCTCTCTCCCCCCAAGGCTTTTTATCTGATTCTTGGTTATGAAATAAAAGCTCTGTCTTATCGTCCAGCCCTTATTTCCACGCGCAAGGAGCCTGAATTATCACCCACCACAACTTCATTGATCCCTAAATATAAGTGCCCATCGAGGGGCATATAAATTTCTCTCCTGGCTCCAAGGTAAAAAATTTCTTCTATCTCATTTCTTTTTTCTTCGCCTGTTTCTTCATCTTTCTCGATTGATATCAATTTGACAACCTTCCCGATTAAAGCTCCAATATTTCTGTCCTTCAAAGGCTGCTGGACAGTCTTGAGTGGATAGCCTTCAGGGCCACAGTAAGCAATTGGATTTCCTCTCTGAAGTGATATGCCACCTTGGGCTCGAAAGATCAATTTCTGTCCAGCCACCACTTCTAAGCCTGTATCAGTCCAGCTTTGGGTAGCATCAACAACCATCTCTACCCATTCCCCTGGTCTTAAATATCGTCCCGGCGGCTCATTATTTTCTTGGTTCCCGAAAAAATTTTTGTTAGTTGAAAAACCAAGCAAGATCAAACTCAACAATATGGTAAAAACACCAAATAAGAATCGTATCCTCATTTTTTAAGGTCTTTTACCCCTACTCAAGACTTGAATCATCTCTTGATGAATTTTTCCATTGGAAGCCACTATTTCGGCCCCATAAATGTCAAGAGGATTTCCCTGAAAATCTGAAACTACCCCCCCTGCTTCGTTAACAATTAAAGCTCCGGCCGCTACATCCCAAGGGTTAAGTTTAAGCTCCCAGAAACCGTCAAATCGTCCACAAGCCACGTAGCAAAGGTCAATGGCGGCTGAGCCACAACGCCTGACTGCCTGAGACCGACGGAGAAAATTAATAAAATGATCAATGTTATTGACTTCACTAGTGCGCACATCGTAAGGAAATCCGGTGGCGAGAAGGCTTTTGTCTAATTCCTGAATTGAAGAAACCTTGATTGGACGGTCATTACAAGTTGCCCCTCTTCCCCTAAGAGCAGTAAAACATTCCTGGAAATTGGGATCATAAACCACTCCCAAAATCACTTCTCCCTCTCGTTCTAAGGCTAA
>DQWD01000031.1 GCA_011042725.1 Candidatus Aminicenantota bacterium
TAATTACATAAGTTAAAGAGTTTAAGGAAGGGTAATTTTTTCCTGGTCATCGTTCATTAAGCGGCTCCTGAATTTAAAGATGTCTATAATACATCAGATTTCAGTTAGACAAAAGTAATTTTTTCATACCAAGAATATAAAACTGGAACCAATCAAGCTTGTAGAGAGTTAAGCCCAGGATGACTAGCTATCACTCTGGCCGATGTTGAGAATCGAAGCTTTGAGTTATTTTAAAATTTGGTTTTGTCCCAAAATGACGGGAATGAGTTACTACGTTAAGGCAAAGGAAAGGGTCTCCGCTTCGGTCGAGATTTTTAACGCCATTCCTTCAACGCCCTTCTCGGAGCCAGCGAAACTGCGCCCGATCAATTCGAACCTTTGGACTTTATTCTCTATTAATATGAATTTCAAAACTCTGATTCCGTCGTGCTCAATACATTCTCGGCGCCTGAGGCGGTCGGGTTCCTTTGAGGGACGCTTCCGGAAGGCTAAATCTTCAATGTCGCTCTGACATTCTCCTTCGCCTTTATTTCGATTTTGTTTCCCGTTACTTTGGGACAAAGCCTAAAATTTAATTAATTGGCCTGAACTATTCATAAAAAAGGGGTGGTACTTATACTATGTCTCTGTAGCCACCATGCCTTGTGAATAATCCAGGTTAAAAAAACCTTTTATTTAAGGCTAATTAATTTATTTCCACCACTAAAACACTTTTACCGGGTACTCGAATGAAAATTTTTTGTCCCTCAATTCTGACCCCTTTAAAAGCTACTGGTGTTATTCGTTCGGGTTCTTCGAATGTATTGTGCTCGTTCATCTTGCTCGCCGTCAAAATCCTGCCTTTAATCTCAGAAATAGCTTTACCTCGAATTTCACAGATCAATGGTATTTCTTGACGGGGATTCAAGTTGCAGAGGGAAAGATGTATTCGATCTTCCTCACCTTGAGAAGCTGAAGCCGAAAGAGCAGGAATTTTCTTGCCTTCGAATTCATAATCAGGAGCTGTTAATTCTAAAGGGAGAAGGGTTGCCTTCTGATGCACTTGATAAAGATCAAAGACATGATAGGTGGGGGTGAGGATCATTTTTTCATCCTGAGTAAGGAGAACGGCTTGAAGAACATTAATCGTTTGAGCCAAATTGGCCATTTTCACCCGGTCACAATGGTTGTTGAAAATATTCAAAGTCAGCCCCGCTACCAGAGCATCTCGCAGTGTATTTTGCTGATAGAGAAAAGATGGGTTAGTGCCTGGCTCCACTTGATACCAGGTCCCCCATTCATCAACAATTAAACCCACTCTTTTTTCCGGGTCGTAGCGGTCCATAATCGCTTTATGACGTTTGATGTATTCTTCAATTTTGAGAGCTCTATCCATCGTGTCGAACCATTTTTCTTCTCCAAATTTAGTGGCTGAACCACGATTCGCCCATCCTCCAGGCACAGTGTAATAGTGGAGGCTCAAGCCATTCATCAATCGTCCCGCCTCTCTCATTAAAATTTCCGTCCAGTAATAATTGTCGCTGTAAGGACCGCAAGCAATAACATAAAGTCGGTTTCCTGAAAAATTGCGGATATAAGAGCGATATCGGCGGTAAACATCAGCATAGTACTCAGGGCGCATGTTCCCTCCACAACCCCAACTTTCATTGCCCACCCCAAAGAACTTAATTCGCCATGGCTTTTCCCGACCGTTCTGACGACGCCAATCGGCCATCGGGCTTTGGCCAACGAAAGTCATATATTCAATCCATTCGGCCATTTCTTGGACAGTACCACTTCCCACATTGCCACAGATATAAGGTTCGCAAACGAGTTGTTCGCATAGATCAAGAAACTCGTGGGTCCCAAAATGATTATTTTCGACCACTCCGCCCCAGTGGGTATTGATCATCGATGGCCGCTTTTCTTTAGGACCGACTCCGGCTTTCCAGTGGTAAGTATCAGCAAAGCAACCACCTGGCCAACGAAGAACGGGTATTTTGATCTTGCGCAAAGCCTCGACGACATCCTTTCTGATGCCCCTGACATTGGGGATGGAACTGTTTTCCCCGACCCAGAAACCGCCATAAATGCATCTTCCCAAGTGCTCGGAAAAGTGACCGTATATGTAAGGGCTGATGGTTTCTCGACCCAGGTCGGCATTGATGATGATTCGACTTTTCTCCACAGGGGTGGTTTGAGCCCGGCTCAAAATTTCCAGAATTAGAAGAAAACTTCCGATTAAAATAAGACAAAAGATAATCCGGGGTTTTTTCATCATCCTCCTCCAAAAAATTACGTTCCATTCCAAGGCCAAGGGAGCACATGAGTCCTTCTAGCCCATTCATACCACATCTGGGCTAGTTGTTTAACTTTTTGGGGGTATTTTGGAGCCAGATCTTGTGTCTCTGTTCTATCTTCATCCAGATTATATAGTTCCCATGGCCCATCTTTCCCTCTGGCCACTAATTTCCATTCGCCCGAAATGACCGCCCTGTTTCCTTCATGTTCAAAATAAATTGCTTCACGATCGAGAGGTTTATGGTCGAAAGTAGGCACCAGGCTCAGGCCTTCGTAAGGTTGGATGGACTCTCCGTTATAACTCTGAGGATAAGAAGCTTGAGCTACATCGACACAGGTAGCCATGATATCGATTAGATGCCCTGGTTGATGACGGAGTTCACCTGGAGTTTTTATTCTTGCTGGCCAGTGAACAATAAGAGGAGTGGCTATACCTCCTTGATGAACCCAATGCTTGTATAATCTAAATGGAGTATTGGAAGCATTAGCCCAGGGAATCCCGTAGCTAGCATAAGTGTTGGCTGGACCTGGGAAAATATGGGGAAAGTTTCCAAAGCGCACTCTTCGACCCTCCCTGGTAAACTCGCGAGCAACTTGGTCTTGACCGTGAAGAAGCCAATTAAACCAGCTCTCGGTTATTTCCTCAGCACAACCTCCGTTATCGGAGAGGAAAAAGATCAGGGTGTTCTCCAGCTCGCCTTTTTTTTCTAACTCTTTGATTATCTGCCCCACTCCTTTATCCATATGTTCGGCTTGAGCAGCATAAACTTCCATTCTTCGAGCTTGCCACTCTTTATGAGGAGCTTCTTCCCAGGGAGGAACCCGAGAATCTCTGGTTGTTAACTTCCATTTGGGATCAATAATGCCTAATTCAATCATTCGCTTATACCGCTCCTGGCGAAGTTTGTCCCAACCAATATCGTACCGACCCTTGTATTTCTCGATATCTTCTTCAAAGGCGTGGAGGGGCCAATGGGGAGCTGTGTAGGCTACATATAAGAAAAAGGGGCGGTGATAATCATGTTCCCGAATATATTTAAGAGCCCAATCTGTAATCGCCCCGGTGTAATAATATGATTCAGCTTCGGGTTCGATGCGTTTATTGTCAATGGTTAGTGTTGTTGGTTCAAAATAGCTGCAGGCACCGGTAATGGTCCCATAAAAGCGGTCAAACCCCCTCTGTTTTGGCCAGTTAAGTTGAGGTTGGTCAGGATTTAGATACTTAGTTAAATGCCATTTTCCACACATGTAAGTCGAATATCCAGCCTGTTTTAAAACCTCAGCAATGGTGACGCAGTTGCGATTTAAGTCTCCTCGGTAACCAACTAAATTCCGGTCTTCTGTCATGTGACCAAAACCAGCTTGATGAGGATAAAGGCCAGTTAATAAGCTAGCCCGGCTCGGGCAACATCGGGCCTGATTGTGAAAATGAGTAAAACGGAGACCATTTTTAGCCAGTTGGTCTAAATTAGGGGTGTGAATTTCTCCTCCGAAACAGCCAATATCTGAGTAACCCATGTCATCGGCCAGGATTAGCAGGATATGGGGGCGTTTGAGTTTTGGCCGGCATTGTTCGGAAGCGGAAAGGAGGGAAAAGGTCATCAACCCCAAAGAACCATAAGAGAGTGATTTAATAAAATCTCGCCTTTTGATTGATTTTGGAGATGATTTTGGTTTCATTGTGTTTTCCCTTTTTTTATTTTTTATTTTGATTCAAATAATCATTGTTAATTATATGTTAATCATATTTAAATAGCTTGGAGAAGAGGAGTTCCCAAATTAAAGGTTTTTGAATCGAAAATACGCGATTGTAATATTCGTGAGGGAAAAGCACTTTTGTATACAATTTATAATAATTATAAATAATTATCCACCCAACTAACAAAATTGATAATATTTCCGAGGCAAGTGTTAATTTGTATTCACCATAATTTGTTGATTTCATCTTCCAGACCCGTCATTTCCCAGCGGATTAGGCTTATGGGAATCATGCCTGCTGCGAAAAACTCGTCAAAAAATTGTTTTAACGAGAACTCATTCCCGAGCTGTCGGGATCTGTCGACAAGCAGTTTATCGAGTTGGACCTTTCCCATCAGGTACCCCATCCCGTAGCCCGGTTGCCGGAGGTAGAGTTCTAAGTCATCCCAAAGGAGGAAGCTATCGGCTTTGGCGTAGCCTCGCGGGGTCATCTTGGCTGTGTATTCGAGAGCTTCTTCGAAGGTCAGTTCGTTAGCATGCATCTTTAGATCAGCAGCCGCTCGAGCAGCTCGGAAGCCGACAAGGACGTACATTAGCTCTCTCGAACGCCTTCTTTCATCAAGAAGACCGGCGTGGGTGAGCAGTTCTTCCATACCAGTCGCCAAGGCTTCGGCCCGGATTCCGGCGATGTGGTAGGGACGGTTTTTCCCCCGGATAGGTCGTTCGTCATGACGCTGCCGTTCAGCATCGGGCGTGTGTCCGACGATATCATGAACGATGAGAGGCAGGGGGTCTCTATCCAGACACTCCTCGAAGAAATTCCGGAACCCGCCTGGACGTTCGTAACGAGGAGGAGATTTAGTTGTCATTGAATTTGGTACCGTGAATATTTCTTCCTGTTTGAGAAAGTTGATGAGGTATTCTTGAGCGGAGAGATGGAGTTTTTCGAAATCTTCTCTTGTGGTGACTGGGACTAATTCCGGAAGGTTCCGATTGCGGTGCTCTTCCATCTTTAAATAAGCTTGAGACCTTTCCAGTTCGCGCTGGACGACAGCCATACATTCTTCCCAGGTGTAAGGGAAAAGATAAACGTTTTTTAGTAACCAATTATAATTTTCTTTACCCACTCCGGCCGGAGCTGTCCATCGGGATTTGTTTTCTTCCATCCAGTTCTTGAAGTCATCGATGGCCTCGATAACTTTTTTAACGTCCGGAATGAGGTCGGGATGGTGTGCCTCGAGCCGTTCGGCAAATGTAGTCCACATATCATGCTCTCTCTGTTTCATCTTAATGGCCAGAGTAGCCAAGTCTCTGGCAACTTCTGTGAGATTTGACTTGGCTTGCTCGAGAATTTTTGGAAGAGCCCGAAGTCTGGAACGAAAATTCTCTATCCTGTCTTTAGGAAGGAGAAGCTGCCGGGGAATGCTTACTGTTCCGACCATCGTCTCCTCAAACCTGGGGATAATACAGTAGAATCCCGGGTCGCGAAACCAAGGGCGGAGGACACGATGGTTGAACTCCAATCCGTTCATTTCTGCCCTGACAATATGGTAATCAACTTGCTGGGAAACAGGCCACTGGCTAATGTCGAAGGCGTCTAATCGTTTTTGATACTCCTTTAGTTTTTGATATTGTCTTTTCATGGCCTCTTTTGAATAATCAGGTACTCCATCGATGACCCTAGGTTTCATGAATTCTCTAAATTCATTAAAAAGCGAAACCAGATCTGAGTAATCTCGTTTAGGTTGAGTCTTAGTCGTGCATCCTAAATTTTCTAGAAGGAGAAACCCAATAAAAAGGGCAAAGAAATAGTAAAAATATTTTGTTCTGAGCATTTTTGAGCCTCCTTAGGTAAATTTAATTTAGTTTATTTACCAAGAATTATTTACCAAATGCATTTTAAGTCGTTTTCCTGAATCGCGAATATGGATTTTAGATCTTCTAAAGGAGGAAGATAGCCTCGAAAAGAAAGATTTTCTTTTATTTGGGAAAAGATTGAATTCATTCTTATGTCTTTTCCAAAATGTTGTCTTTGATGACTCCTGGATTAGGGAAGAGCCCAATTAGAAACAAATTTACAA
>DQWD01000254.1 GCA_011042725.1 Candidatus Aminicenantota bacterium
ATTTTGATAACCGGACAACAAATGCTTATACCGAAGGAGTTCAGACCAAAATTAAGAAGATTAAGAGAGTAAGCTATGGATTCCGAAACGTCGAGGTTTATGTCAGAAAAATCGCATTGTCTTTTGTTCCAATAGCTTTACTACCTATATCATCACACTTTCTGCTATAGAGCCCTCTAACACTTGACAATCTTAATTAATTATTTCAAATCATAATAAGTAAGTAATGGATAATAATCAACCCAGAAAGGTACAAATAAAAAAGGAAAATTCTGAGATCGCCCTTGCTCTTGGAAGTGGGGCTGTTCGGGGTTATGCTTTCTTCCCGATTATCGACCGTCTGGAAGAAGAAGGTCTAAAAATCAAGGCAATCAGTGGTTCAAGCATCGGCGCTCTGGTAGGTGCTTATTATGCTCTTCATGGCGAATTAAAATCATTATTTAAAACCGTTACTTCAATGACCAGGGCTGACTATCTGAAAATGCTCGATCCTAACTTCCCTCACAAATCTCTGATAAAAGGCGAAAAAGTTCGCCAATTCCTTGAAGATAATTTCTTTGGACAGCATACCTTCGCCGAGACAAAAATTCCTCTCTTCATTTGTGCAGTGGACATAATCAGCAAAAAAGCCATTTACTTTCAGAAAGGCCCGATCATCGATGCCGTCCTGGCCTCGATATCTTTCCCCGGGATTGTTCCTCCCTACCAGCTAGGCGATTCCCTCTTTGTTGATGGTGGAGTACTCGATCCTGTTCCTGTTCAAATATTAGTTGACAATAATTATAATAAAATAATAGGCGTCAACTTAATGGGTTGCCAGGCTGAAATAAAAAAGCCCGACCCAGGACTTTTGCCAACCATCATAACTTCTTTCTATATGATGATGGAAAGGCTAGCCTGGCGCAAATCGAGCCCCCAAGTTTACATGATGAATCTAAGCTTTAAGCCTGATCCAACCTCCATGCTTTCGTTTTACAACTGGAAAGAAAATTATCGCTTGGGTCAAGAAGCTATCACCAAGGAGCTGCCCGCTATTAAAAAATGGCTTAAGGAAGAATAACCTCTTTCCTCTTCCAAAACTAAAGCCAATGATTTATTCAACTCAGGATCAGCCAACCTAATGCTCTCCTTCCATAGCCAAAGTAACTTTCATTGAACTCCCCCTTCTTTAGTCCACCACTAATTATCAAGCAAAAGATGATTACTACTTATTTACCGTTAGTTTCTTCCAGGAGAGGCCATTGACAGGTGGAATTTGCCCGAAAATATTCTAGTTTAAATTATTACTACCAACTCGAATCCAACATTCCTCATTCCGGTATCATCTATTTTCACTAGTTCTGGATAGCTCATCAGTGACGTTGAACTTACTTTTAATATACCCTCTAAAACGCCTTCATCATCAACTAAAGCCAGAATAAGGCCTAATCTTCGGAAAAAGCAGGTAAAAAATTCATCAGAGCCCCAGCCGGAAATTAAAATAGCGGTTGTTCAGGAGAAGGATAAATCAACTGGCCATCCCTTTCCACGGCTATCGGATGGAGAGAATGACGCCTAACTCCCTTTATATTGGGTAAATGTTAAGTCCTTTTACCTTTTTTCAGCGACCAACTTTTTCCTCATCTTTCGCACTTCTTTCAATTTCTCTTTTACCTCGGCCAAAGATAAACAATTGAGGATATCAGCTTTCTCCAGCCAAGCCCTCCGAGCCACTCCCACCCCAAAACGCATCATCTTCAAGCCTTCCCAATTATGGCAGTCAGTACCAATGCTAATTAATACCCCCGCATCTTTGGCTTTTTTTAGATAAAATTCATTTAAATCTAAACGGTCATAATAGGAATTAAGCTCCAAGAACACACCCATTTGGGCCGCTTCAATTATAATTTTATCCAAATCAACTTCATATCCTTCTCGTTTAGAGATCAGCCTTCCCGAAGGATGAGCGATGGCCATCACCAGGGGATTATGCATCGCCTTGATCATTCTTTCCGTGACCTTCTTACGAAATCCGGTGTGAATAGCCGCCACTACAAAATCCAATTTCTCCAGCAGTTCATCGGGAAAATCAAGGCTCCCATTAGCTAAGATATCTACTTCTGTTGCTTTTAATAACTGGAAATCATCCAACTGCTGATTAAGTCGGTCAATTTCGGCTATCTGTTGCTGCAATCGCTCCGGCGAAAGGCCATTGGCATAGTGAACTGATTGGGAATGATCACAGATGGCTAAATATTCATACCCCATCTTCCGGGCTTCCTCCACCAGCTCCGGTAGCTCAAGCAGTCCATCACTCCAGCGGCTGTGAACATGGAGGTCTCCCTTTATATCGCTCAAAGTAACAATTTGGGGCAATTTATTCTGCAAAGCTAACTCAACCTCTCCTCTATCTTCTCTCATCTCGGGCGGAATGAGTGGTAAGCCGAGCATTTGGTAGACTTCTTCCTCGGTGCGGCCGGCTAGTCTCTTCTCACCTTGAAAAACTCCGTACTCCGAAATCCTTAAGCCCTTCTCCTTAGCCAGGGAACGTAACTTGATGTTATGAGCTTTGGAGCCGGTAAAATACTGGAGGGCCGCTCCGTAAGAATCTTCATCCACAATGCGCAAATCAACCTGTCGCTCCCCTGACTCGGCTTCAACCAGAATAGAACTTTTAGTCTTCCCCGCCGCCAGTACTTTCGTTACTCCAGGACAACGAGTAAAATAATCGATAATCGCCGCCCCTTCATCGCCGGTAGCTAGGATATCAATATCTCCGACTGTTTCTTTCATCCGCCGCAAGGAGCCCGCCGGGGAAATATGTTTTATCCCGGGATATTGACGAAGATAATCAACAATTTTCTCGGCAATGGCTAAAGCCTCAGCAATGGGAATTCTTTCTTGAGCGTGTTCATATATATCAATCCCCTTTTTGATATTTTCCACTTTTTTCTCCCCCAGGCCATAAAGCTGGGCGAGGGAACCATCTTCAATTACCCTTTTTAGATCGTTTAAATTTTCAACTCCCAGTTCTTTATAAGCCAAATGGATAGTCTTCCCGCCCAAATTGGGAATATTCAAAAGCTCAAGCAATCCTTCGGGAATTTCGGCCAAGGCTTCTTCCATTTTTTTCATCCGCCCTGTCTGGAGAAACTCCTCAATTTTTTGAGCAATTCCCTTGCCGACCCCTGGTATTTCAGCTAGTTTTTTCTTTTCCGCCAGCTCCTCCACTGCCTCTGGAAGTTCTTCAATCACGCGGGCTGCCTTGCGGTAAGCAAGAACCCGAAAACCAGATTCGCCCTTAATCTCCAAGGCATCAGCAATGCGATTAAAAATAGCGGCGATTTCTTTGTTTTTCATCTTTCTCCTTATTCCCTCTTTTTGTCCTTTTCTTTAATGCTAATCAAATCAACCTTGGGTGACAAGTGGTTATTTCTTTGAGAAAAATTACTAAACTGAAGAAAAACAAGGGCTACATTTGAGTTACCCATTGACCATGATGAGGCTTTCATGATTAATTCTATCCCCCAGATGAAATTGAGCCCAATTATCTGGGCAAAGGTAAAACCTCGCGGGTACTTGAACTGCTCTACAATAAAAATATAGTGAGGTCAATTCACAAAAAAGGCCTCTGTTTTTTAGAAAAATCTGGACAGTTGCATTTCTCCAGGTATACCTAATTTCACCTTAGCCTCGCCTTTCCTTAAATCCTGGCAGCAAAAATAAACATAAAGAATATCTTCTTAAAAGTTGTCAATTTTCTCTATTCTTTTATAAAATTAAAGAAATGTTCATGAGCAATGAAAATAACCAGCCAAAACGAATCGTTGGACTCAAGGCTATCGCCGAATATCTCAGAACTAGCCCTCGCAACATTTACCGGTGGGAAAAGGAATTAGGTTTTCCTCTGCATCGCGTAGGAGGGACTAAAGGAAGAAGTGTTTTTGTTGTGGTGGAAGAAGTAGAGGAATGGTTAAAAAAGATAGATTTATCGTCCCCAAAGAAGACACCTCCGCCAACTGTTTTCTCTCTAGCTCGCCGCCGATCGGTTACCGCCTTGGTGCTACTTTTTTTTCTGGTGGCTATCTATTTTATAATTCAGTTTTTTTCCCACTTAAATCTAAACTCCCCTTTCCAAAACCCAATCACCTATGAAATCTTGGGGCAAATGGTCGCCATCAAAAATTCTCAAGGGGAAACTTTATGGTCTTTTCCAGCCTATAATACAATTATTGACGAAAGGGCTTGGGCTCAAAATCCAAAAGTTTCCCTGGCTGATATTGATCAAGATAACTACAACGAAATTATCGCTGCTCCTTATCATCCCGAGAGAAATCAATTTATTTTAACTCTCTTCGACCATGATGGACGAGTGATCTGGTCCAAAGAGATTAGAACAAAGGTCAGCTTTCAAGGATTAAGCTTCATTAAAGATTTTGTCCCTGTCCGCATCTTATTTTCTTCCCAACCCGATGGATCTTGGGTAATTGTAACGGCCTGGTGTCATCAAGTTCGTTTTGTATCGATCATAATGACCATCTCTCTGGAAGGGAAAATAATCAACGAATTTATTAATCCTGGTCATCTCTCTCGTCTGCTGGTTGTGGATTTTGATAATGACAGAGAGAAAGACATTGTCTTTAGTGGCACCCATAATCTACTCAGCGGTGATGGTGTAATTGGCATCCTTCCTCTGACTGGGTACTCGGGGATTACTCCCCCCAACCGCATTGAACCTGAATATGAAGAAAGGTCGTCCTTCCTCAAAAGATACATTGCTGACAACACTCAAGTTGGCCAGATGAAAAGTTGTCTTCGTTTTCATAAACCTCCTTATTTCCAAGATCTCCACGAAACTTATGCTTTTGCTAACATTAAAGATTTTGCTGATCAGCGACTAAGTGTTTATTTTTATCCTTGGCGGCAGCTGCCCTCTGAAATCAGACTTGGTTTTCTAATCATCTTTGATCAAGGGCTTAATATTCTTGATGCTATCCCTGATTCCATCCTCATTCAACAATATAATAGCCTAGCTAATACCCAACCATCGCTACCTACTTTGGATGAAATCCAGGAGGCAATAACTAAAAACATCTTCCGCTGGGAAAAAAACCAATGGGTCCCGGTAGCCAAAACTAACTCTCGCTCAGCCAGATAATTTTTAGTAGCCAGTAAATCTTGTAATTTCTTGGGGTTAATTTTACAACCGTGAATAATTCTTAGAAATAGCAGTTTTCTTTATTTTAGCTGGCTGCATTTCCAAGACAACGGGCTAATATAGCGCTGGTCACCATTTCTCTAGCACCAGAAGAAAAAGAGGAGAAAATAGGTCGTCGCTCATCATTTCTTTCTACTCAGCCAATATCGGTAATCCAAGCTAAAGGCCATTACCTAGGCAATCACGCTCTTGGAGATGCTTTCTCGTCTGACTTATTCTCTTATTCCCAGCTTAAATTTCAAAGAATTCAGGGTATTGCGCATCAACATTGAAATAGTCATCGGGCCCACTCCTCCCGGAACGGGAGTTATCCAACCAGCTACTTCTTTAGCTGCTTCAAAATCTACGTCTCCTTTCAGGAGAGCTATTCGACGACCGGTTTTTTTACTGATTTTCCAACCAACTCGATTTACCCCCACGTCAATTACGCAGGCACCAGGTTTAATCCATTCTGGTTTAACCAGTCCCGGAACACCGGCGGCCACAATCAAGATATCAGCCCGCCGACAATGAGCGGCCAAATCTCGGGTACGGGTGTGGGCGACAGTAACGGTGGCATTAGCCCGGGGAGCTTTTTGCATCAGCATCACGGCCACTGGTTTACCCACAATATTGGAGCGACCCACGACCACCACTTCTGCTCCTTCAGTAGTCACTCCGGCCCGGTGAATCATCTCAACTATTCCCGCTGGCGTACAAGGTGGAAATTTTACTTCTTCTCCTCCAATAAGAAGCCGGCCCATATTAATGGGATGGAATCCATCAACATCTTTGTCAGGATCAATGGCGTTGATTATTTTCTTCTCGTCAATATGTTTTGGTAAAGGAAGCTGAACCAAAAGGCCA
>DQWD01000282.1 GCA_011042725.1 Candidatus Aminicenantota bacterium
GGAGTGAGCCAGCAGGATGATGGTCTAATCGTCGTTCGGGTAAAATCTCCTCCCCACCAGGGGCAAGCCAATAAAGAAATGTTGGCTAGATTAGCCTCCCATCTCCAGCAGCCTCGCTCCCATCTGCAAATTAAACAAGGCCACAACTCGCGAATAAAAATGATCGCCGTTAAGGGACTTTCCGGTTCCAAAGGAAATCGCCATCGTGGCTGATCCTGATTAATGATGCTTGAAAGGGAGAAAAAACAAAATGAGTTTTTTTAACCTCATCAGCGGAGCAGGCCTCCTGCTCCTGCCTTTTCTGGCCTGGATTTTTTCGGAAAACCGCCGGGTAATCAACTGGCGGGTCATCGGTTGGGGAATTGCTCTTCAGCTTCTCTTTGCCTGCTTTGTGTTTGTTATTCCAGCCGGCACGAAAATTTTTTTGGTAATTAACAAAGCAGTTGTGGTTATTCTCGATAGTGCCACTGCCGGCACAAAATTTCTTTTTGGCCGCCTCGCTCTCCCCCCGGGAACCACTAATGAAGCAGGAGAAACATCCCTCGGATATTTCTTGGCTTTTCAAGCCTTACCCACCATTGTTTTTTTCGCGGCTCTCGTCAATGCCCTCTACTACCTCAAAGTAATGCCCTGGCTAATCCGTGGTTTTGCTTCTCTCTTCACCCGCTTAATGAAAATCAGCGGGGCAGAATCATTATGTGCCTCGAGTAATATGTTTGTGGGCATCGAATCCGCTCTCGTGGTTCAGCCCTATTTAAAGGAAATGACCCGCTCGGAAATGACCACTATTCTTTCCGCGGGGATGGGAACTATTGCTTCCACTGTGCTAGCTCTCTATGTTTTTACACTCCAAGCTGAACTCCCGACGATTGCTGGCCATCTTATCTCGGCCTCCTTTCTTTCTGTTCCGGCGGCGGTTATCATGGCCAAACTTCTTGTTCCCGAGACCGGGGAGCCAATAACTTTGGGTTTGAAGGTCAAACCATATTATCAGCGCGAAGAAAACCTTATCCTCGCTATTATCAATGGCGCCCAAGGTGGCCTAAAATTGCTAGGTGGCATCGTGGCTCTTCTCCTTGCCTTTCTAGGGATTATCGCCCTCCTGGATTTGGTTCTCGGCTATGCTGGTGGAGTCATCAATAACTGGTTAGGTCTTAACTTTGATTTCTCTATTAAAGGTATTTTGGGCTATCTTTTTTATCCCTTAACTCTCATTATCGGGGTCCCTCCGGCTGATGCTCTGCCTATAGCTAAAATCATCGGCGAGCGGACGGTAGCCACTGAAGTTGTGGCTTACCAACATTTAGGGGAATTGATGAAGGCTGGCTTACTTCACCATCCCCGTTCAGCCATAATCGCTTCCTACGTGCTGTGTGGATTTGCCCATATTGCCTCCCTGGCAATTTTCGTCGGGGGCATCGGCGCCCTAGCACCGACGAGATTAAAAGATATCAGCGAGTTGGGCTTCAAGGCCCTTCTGGCGGCCACCCTTGGCTGCTTGATGACCGGGGCAGTGGCGGGCCTTTTCTTCCACCAATCAACCCTTCTCTTTCGCTAAGGGAAATCTAAGCTCTTTCTCGACTATTGGTTGGGCCAGCGGACAAGATAGCGGCGAACAACTTGATAGCCATTCTCATCCTCTTCGATGGAATAAGCCTTTTTTTTTCGCCAAAATAGAGGAATAGCGGTGGTCAAACTGCGAGCTACAAATATACCCTGGTCATCAAAGATATCTATCCAGTACTCGTTTTTTCTCTGCCCTTTATCATAAGTGCGAACGTAAACTTGGTTAGAACGATCGACCGAGAGGTAACTAATCGGAGGAAAATAATCAGGAAAAACCAGTCGGTTTTTAACATTAGCGCCTTGAGTTGATGGAATTTTCTCCAGCATCTCTTCAATATCTTCTTTGGTGATTTTAACTTTTTTATATTTTTTCTCCACGATCTGAAAAAGCTTCCCCCCCGGGCTGTAATATTTAATCTCGTATTGGTCATTTTTGGCATATAAGATATTCCCCTGGGAATCAAACTGATAATAAGTCATTATATTAAAGAGATTAATTTTCCCCTGCAGGGGGTTAGGAAAGTTGACTTTATCCAACTGGAAAATTTCCGTTAAATCGGGTTTGAATTTTTTTATAACAAAATACATTTTGCTTTCTTCAACCGTTATTTCTCGGGCAATGAAGTTGTCCTCTCTATCCACCAAAAGGTTGACCAGCCCTAGTTTGGTGGCTAACGATTTTTCTTCCAAGAATTCTCCCTCCAGGGAAAAGAAAACCATTTTCCGATTCAAAGCATCCTCAACCAGCAAGCGCCCATCAGCAGTAAGATTGATCCCACTCGGCATGTTTAATTCTCCAGGCCCTTGACCTTTTTGGCCAAAGGAGCGAACAAACTTTCCTTCCGGGCTAAAAATTTTTATCTTCGCCTCCTTTGAATCGACTACGTAGATCTGGCCATCTTCATCAACCACTAAACCCAGGGGTTGAGCTAAAGATTGTTCTGGATCCTCGTTTTGACCAACGGTCAGTTCCAATTCGAATTTGACGGGGGTGGCTAATTTGGGCTTATTCGAATTCTCAATTATCTTAACCCCATCCTGGTTTTTTATTTTTTGCCACCCCGCTCCCGGCAAAACAAGACCGAGGATAACTAAAGACAAGACAAAAAAACGATTAAGGCGCCACATTATTTATTACTCCTTTTAGCCGGTATTTTACTTACATTATACTCCATTTCTAATCTTCCAGCTAATGAGAAAAGAGTTATTGACCCCAATTTCCCGAGTCTTATATCAGGCCCAGGCCCATCATGGTTGCCTACTGGTGGGGAAAATCTCTTCTCCCTCATCCCCCAATATCTAACCAAGCTCGCTTTCGAACTCCCCTAGCCAAGGTGCCTTCTTAGAAAACTTCCGTGAAAAGCCAATAAAAGAAAGACACCGCGTAGGCCAGCAATAATACCCACACAATGATCGAGATGGTTTGATTAAGACGACTCAGGAAAGATGTGGAAGGTTTCTTAGTTTTTCCGGCCCGATTTAGAGCATAAATAGCCAACAGCACAATTAGTCCATAAAACCATTTTTTCATTAATCTTTTCCTGGAAAAATTAGTTTCTCACCCAATTATCAATTATAGCTACCCAGCTCCATGAACTATTTTTACTTGAATGTCCATGGTTCCTCTATAGAGATTAAATTTCAACTTGCTCATCCTTCCTGTATTTTTTATATATTCAATTTTACCTGAATAATTCAAAAAAAGCTTTTTTCCTTCATAACGTACTGATAATAACACGTTAGCATCAAAAAGAAGAGGCAACCGCCATAAAAGATTAGACTAAACAATTGCTTCTTTTTAAAGTCCTCAAATCAAATATTTTTGTCTTTTACAATTTATGAATAGACCGGGTTTTATTAAGTCATCAACATTCAACCTTTCTCTTATGCCTCCGGCTCATTCTCTGAAAGGATCAATTAAAGGCACTTACTTCCTAGCGTTTATCTCTGGCCGCCAACAAAGCTTCCACTTCTTCTATCTCCTTGGGCACTCCCGCCGTTAAAACTTCGCAGCCATCAGCAGTAATTAACACTGTATCTTCAATCCTGATTCCCCACCCTTTCTCCGGGTAATAAAGATCTGGTTCAATGGCAAAAACCATTCCTTCCTCCAGTGGAACGCCTCGCGGCCCAACATCATGGGTGGCCATCCCCACATAATGTCCAATGCCTCCCGTCAATCCCCGCGAATCTAATCCTTTCTGCTTAAGAACTTGGCGAACATGGGCTTGGACATCTTGACTGGTCACCCCAGGCCGATAAAATTCTAGACAAGCTTTGAGCACAGTAAGTACAATTTGATAAGCTTCTCTTTGTTCGGGAGTGAATTGGCCGCTCACTGGCCATGTTCGGGTGATATCAATACACATATAATCTAAATCGCCACCAAAATCCATTAGAACTAAGTCGCCAGCTCTCATTTGCCGCTCGTTGCGACTGTAATGCAAGATGCAAGAATTGGGGCCAGAACCCACAATCGGAGGATAAGCAAATCCTCGCGCCCCATGCTTAAGAATCACATACATCGCCGCTGCCTCCAGTTCGTATTCATAAGCTCCTGGTTTGCTGGCTAACATAGCCTGTTTGATAGCTTCAGCCGAAATCCGCCCATTACGCCGCAGGATCTCGATCTCGGCTTTCGACTTAATAACCCGCATTCGATCGATTACAGGCGTTATATCTACAAAAGAACAAGCCGGGTACCTCTCCTTCAGCTTTTTAATCCGATAGTTATCCAGAGAAAGTTGATCATGATAATGATTGCGGTTTCGCCGGCCAACAAAAATTCTGGTTTCCCATCGGGCATTATCAACTTCATCGCGGGGTTGAAGGCGCAGATGCACGCGAAAACCCTGGGAGGGGAGGATTCGCGCCAAAAATTCATCAAAATAACTCACCGGATAAATCGCCGCCAAACCATATTTCTTGGCGGCCTGAGGATCAGAGAGCAAGTTTGGCCCCTCGAACAGAGCTTCTCGTTCCGTTTGTTGGGGAAGAAAAAGATACGACTTTTTCGTCTTGGCCACCATCACCACCACCGCATTGCTATCTTCAATTCCGGTAAAATAAAAAAAGTCATTGTCTTGGCGAAAATGCCGCCCGGAGGGGGAAGCCGGTTCTCCAAAAAGGATAATTACCCCCTCTTGAACTTGGCTCATTAACCGCTCTCGCCGCTGGCTGAATTCCTCCAGAGGATAACCAGTTCTCTGGGGAAACAAGGTTTCCACTGAAATCAAGGCCAGCCCTAATCCCAACAAGACGCCTATAAATAATATCCCGAATTTTTTGGGCATAGGCCAACACCTCCTTCTCTAATTTGAAATTGGCCGAACAGATAACTAATGAAAAGCTCTGCTCTAGCCAAGTTCATTAGGCTAATAAAATCGCTTCAGATATAATCGAAACTAGAAGCAGTGTCAATCTGAAATTATCGATCCCTCCCTCCTATAAAATGGCCCAAGTAAAGAGATCACGAATACTCCTGCCTCCAGGAATAATCAACTCCAAAACAATGAGAATCTAAGTAATGTCCATTTTTTCTGGGGAAAAAAGTAACCAACACTTAGCCAATCATTTTCTTGACTCTATCCAAGGCCAAAAGAAGGGATAAGTTGCCTTTTTACCTCCCCCGACTGAGGAAATGTTCCCCCTAAATGAGCTTAATTTGCTACTTTTACTTACTTATTTTATAATCAAAGCAAATGCAGAGTGGTAAATTATCAGTTTTTTTCTTGATTATTACTCTTTCTTTTTCTTGGCTTGGAGCCCAAGAAACTCCCCCCCAGTTAAAAGTAGTGGCCGAGATGGCCAACATTCGCCTTCAGCCGAGTATCACTAGTATCATTATCTATCAAGCTCCTCGAGATTCTCGATTAAAATTCATCGCCAAAACTGGGGAATGGTACCAGGTAGAATTTCAAACCGAGGCCGGAGAAAAAGCTCAAGGGTATGTTCATGAAAGTTTGGTCGTGGCTCTCGATCAAGAACTTCTTACCTCTCCAACTACTTCTCCCCAACCGGAAAGCAAAACCTCCCCTCCCCCCACCCAAAAAAAAGAAACTGGCACCCAATCTTCGACCCCGGTAGTCAAGGCAGAAAAAAAAGAGAAAAAGCCTAAAGAACAACCCGTTCCAACTAAAGAACAAGTTATTTCTCCCGCGAAGCCTCCTTCTCCCACAACCAGGCCTTATCCTTCACCCTCCTCTCGCCGTTTTGGTTTTCGACTCGAAAGTGGCCTGCTTTACTTCTCGGGAGATGATGTCAACGCTGGCACCACCGGGCTAGCCAATTTTTATCGGGATAAATCGGGAATAAAGCCAGCCGAGACTGTTACTCAAATTCACCTCGGGCCTCTCTTTGGAGGTCAAATCAGTTACGATTTAACCCCGCAAGTAAGGGTGGGCTTAGGTCTTGATTACTTACAAAAGGCTACCCAAAATCGGTTAACTTTCAACCGAGAACCA
>DQWD01000243.1 GCA_011042725.1 Candidatus Aminicenantota bacterium
ATCGAGAAGCTATAACCACGCTTATCCCAATAACTAGATTGCCTAGATAAAGGGGGTTACGAGTGAAGCGGTAAGGCCCCGAAATAGCTAATGATTTATCTTTTTTGAGGTGGCCGCAGGCCCAGGCTCGAAGCCCCAGCCCTAGGTAACAGACTGCAAATCCTACGCCGAGAGATAGGGGGGAAGGTTTAGCTAGAATAAGGGCCAAGAGTAATCCTAGCGAACCCATTCTCACGCGCCAACCATAAAGCAGTTGAAGAATCTTTTTATTTTTCATTAGCCTTATTCTTTTTCATTTTTGCTTGAGTCATGACCCATAAACTTCTTTAATTAAATCTTCTGTAAGCTGACTAACTTGAATCGGCGAAATGGCCGCCATGCAGTTGGCTTCCCGACAATGGCGAGCATAACAATAGCGGCAATCAAGCGGGGTCACAGCTACCCGGCTAGCTGAGTGCCAGGGACCATTTCGATGGGGATCAGTGGGACCAAAAAGCCCGATAACCGGAACCTTAAAAGCTGAGGCCACTTGCAGGGGAAAGGAGTCTCCGGAGATAACCAGATGGGCGGTGGAGATTAGGGCCATCACTTCTTTAATTGTTAAAAAAGGAAGCAGTTTAATTCCCGTTTGATGGCTAACCAAGCGAGCTTCGTTTTCTTCTTCAGGAGTCCCCCAGAGAAGAAGGGGAAAGAAGCGATGGTTCCGGGTTATTGGCTTGAGAAGAGCTGTCCAGTGGCTTACCGGCCATCGTTTGGTCGGCCAAGCGCCCCCGATATTGGCGACAACCAGTAATTGTCCCGGACGAAAATCAAGTTCCGAAATAATATTTTTTACTTTATTAACAACAGTTTCCTCCACCAGCAGAGGAAATTCTTTTTCTTTTTCTTCGATATCTAAGAGTTGGAGTAATTTTAAATTTTTATCGATGACATGTCCTTCGTTGTCAAGAGGCGGCAGAGTTTGGGTATAAAACCAAGCTGCCTGGGGTTCTCGGAGGTTGTTTCGATTAAACCCCAAACGTTTTTTGGCCCCGCTAAGAAAAGACAAAGTCGCTGATTTAAGCAGCCCTTGAAAATCAATAGTTATTCCTTGAGGTTTAACCAGCTGGCGGACCTGGCGCAGGAAATTAAAAAAACGAGGTGTAAAGGGAGTTATTATTCGCTTGGAGGGAGGAGAAGGAAAAATGAAGACTTGATCCAGCCCGTCGACCCAATCAAGAATATCAGCTCCTTTTTTTTCTACGAGCCACCCAAGGCGGGCAGCGGGAAAATTTCTCCTTAAAGCCCCAAAAGCCGGAAGAGTGTGGATAATATCCCCGAGAGAGCTGAGGCGAATAATCAAGTAGTCGATTTTCGGGCTGACTGGAGAAGAGAGGGGGCTCTTCCTCTGATGATGCCCCTTCTCTCGGGAAGAATATTGACTGCCTTTGGCCAAGTTGGGGGATTTGGCTTTGGTTGAAGAAAGGCTGTTTCTGTTGGTCATTACTAATTTAAACTGTCTATTTTACCTGAATAATTCATTGAAAAAACTGATTTCTTCCCTAATCTATTGATATATAAAATGTTAGAATCAAAGAGAAGAGGAAACAGTTAAACCAAATTATACCAAACAATTGCCTCCTTTATAAAGGACTCAAATCCAATTTTTTTGTCTTTCACAACTCATAAGTAAATCAAGTTTAATGTTATAAGCTCAACATTTAATATTCATTTTGAGCTTTAGTCTATTCTTTCCTTCGTTGTTATTGAGTTTTTAGCCCATTTTGTTTTTTCTTAATTTTTGACTTAATTTTTATTCTCTAGGGATAAAGATTGTTTGACCAGGCTGGTTATTTTTTTGTTATTTCTTAGATGCTTGGTTATTGTTTTTGTCCTTGTCGTTGGCTTGGTCTTTAAATCTTTGCCTAATCTCGTCAATTATCTCTGAGGTGGAGCGTACTTTTGGTCCCCCTGTGATAGCAATTTGGGCCTTGATAGCTTTAGCTGTTTCTTTTTCGGGTACAGTTTCCTTGGTGTAATCTGATCCCTTGGCATGGATATGGGGCTTCAGTTGGCGGAGAATATTCTCGACCGTAAGATCATCAAAAATAGTCACAAAATCCACAAACTCAAAGGAAGAAATGATTTGGGCCCGCTGCTTTTCATCGATTAAGGGACGGCCTGGCCCCTTCAGTTGGTAAACGGACTGGTCGCTGTTAATGGCTACGACTAAAATGTTTCCTTGGGCCTTGGCTTCGCGCAGGTAGCGAATATGTCCGAGATGAATTAAATCAAAACAGCCATTGGTCAAGACAATAGTCTGCCCTTGTTTTTTTAAATCATCTAATTTCGGGATAAGTTCATCTAAAGTATAGATTTTCTTGTTGGTCAAAGGTTAAGGGCCTCCTTTAACTCGCTGGCTGAAACACTGGCGGTGCCTTTTTTCATGACTACCAAGCCGCCGGCCACATTAGCCAAAGTAGCTGCTTCCTTGAAGCTTGCTTGACAGGCCAAGGCAAGAGTAAAAACACTGATGACCGTATCGCCGGCCCCGGTTCCATCGACGATATCGGTGGTTCCAAAAATCGGAATGGTCAGTGGCCTTTTCCGGCGTTCAAAGAGAATCATGCCTCGTGAGCCACGGGTAAGAAGAACGGCTTGGGCTTGAGAGCGGCGAAGTAGTTGGCGACCAATGGTCGTAAAATCATTTTCCGGTGGCGGTTCATCAATTTTTAAGGCGTGCTGCGCTTCTGATTCATTTGGGGTTAAGGCTGTTACCTGCTTGAAGCGCAGTAGTCGAAATCGGGAGTCAAGGGTAAGAGGTAAATGATTAAAATGGGGTAAGATTTGATGGTAGATGTCTTCTTGGACGATTCCATAATTATAATCGGAAATAAGAAGTGCTTCCGTGCTGGGGGCCAGTTGGGTCAGTTGATTAAGAATTTTGTTCTTCAGGTTAGGGTCAGCGGGAATTTTATCTTCATGGTCAATCCGCAGGATTTGTTGTTTTCGGGCTGTCTCTTCTCCGGCTAAGATTCGGGTCTTAAGAGGAGTGCTCCATTGCGGCCAACGGATGAGATAACGGGTGGAAATGCCTGCCTGGGAAAGGAGAGAAACTAGGTGTTCTCCTGGTAGATCATCTCCGATAACCCCGACGGGGATGGGGTTAGCACCGAGTTCCTTGAGGTTTAAGACTGTATTCCCGGCGCCTCCCAGAGAATATTCCTGGTGACGATAAGAGAGAATAAGCACAGGTGCTTCTCGCGAAATACGGGAGGTTGTTCCATAAAGATATTCGTCAAGAATTAAATCTCCCCAGACAAGAATATTTTTACCTGAAAAACTATCGATAAGTGTTTTTAATCTTTTTTTACTTATTTTTCTCACCGGCATCCCAGGCAAAGATTATGTTTCGATTGGGAGGAAAAGTCAAATCGGGACCAGTTCCAACACTGCTTCCATATGGGGAGTGTGAGGAAAAAAGTCAAAAAGGGCGCTGCGCTTAACTCGGTAATTGGAAAGAAGTTGCAGGTCAATCTGCAGTTGTTTGACGTTGCAAGAGATGTAAATAATTTGTTGAGGCCTAATTCGATTCAGATACTTTAAAGCTCGGGGATGGATACCACTGCGAGGGGGGTCGGCAATGACCACCAGGGGTTGAGGCAGGATGATTTGATTGAGATTCTTGGCATCGTGAAGGATATCTTCAATGTTTTGGCATTTGTTATCGACCATGTTCATCTGGGCGGCCTCATGAGAAGGGAAGTGGTTTTCAATTAAAAAGACTTTTTTGAATAAATGGGCATTGATTATTCCAAAGGTCCCCACTCCGGCGTAGAGATCGAGGAGATGAGCCTCTTGATTTTCCTCTTTTTTTTCTTGGAGAATCTCTTGGCAGTAAAGCTGAAGTTTTTCAGTTAAAACGTGGTTATTTTGAAAGAATCCCTGGACAGGATACCAGAACGAATAACCGAGAAGTTCCTCCCGCAAAAGAGGCGAGCCCTTAATGACTTCGAATTCTTCGGAAACACTGACGTCCCGGTTGGGAGGAACGTAGGTAATCATGACGTTATTAGCGGCGGTTGTGGTGGCGAATTCCTTAATTTTTTCGCTGGCTTCTTTTAAGCGGGGCGATTCTTTATTAACAACAATTGAAATAGATGAGTCAGTGGGGGGAGTGCGAATAACTGCGAAGCGAAAGGCTCCTTCTTTTTGCTGAAGGTCAAAAACATCAACACCCTGGAAAAATTCTCTCACTTCGGTCAATAGTTGGTTTAATTTTTCATTAGCAATAAGACAGTGTTCAATATCAACAACGCGGTACCAGCGTCCTTTTTGACGTAAACCTAGCCCTCCCGGATGAAAGACAAAATCCATTCGCTGCCGATAGTAGTATTCAGGCCCAGTGAAGGTGGAAATATCATCTTTTTGGATGGTTTTAGCGAGAATATTTTTTTTGTTCTCGACTTGTGCTGAATAGGGAATATCCTGAAGAGAACATCCACCACAAAGCCCAAAATAAGGGCACTTGGCCTCTTTTTTATCATTCATGAACTGCCTCTTTCAAGATATTCTCGGAAGCTAAAATAGGGATTATTTCAAGAAGAGAGTGAATCTGGAAATCAGCTTGGACCCTCTGGCGATGATTAGCAGAAATATGGGGAGAATGATAATGAGTTAGGTTTTCTCCGAAAACAGCATAAACAGTTTTTAGCCCCACTTGTTGGGCCGAGAGAATGTCTTGGATAGGGTTGTCTCCTACTGATAGGGCCTGAGCAGGGGGAACTGACCATTTTTGGAGGCCGACCAAGAAGTGTCGGCCCGATGATTTTAAAGCCTCTACTTGGTCACTAGTGATAATATCATCAAGAAGATCTTTTATTCCTGCCTTTTGAAGACGAAGCTCAATTACAGCCCGAACAGCATTGGTGGCCAAAATGTTAAGATACCCTAACGACTTAGCTTTACGAAGCACTTCTTCAGTCCCCGGGAGAAGGCGAAGAAGGTGAAGGTTTTTTTCTTGTGGTTGACGCCAGTCCAGGTTGAAGTGACGGGCGTGGAGGAGATAATCATGCCACGGCCATGTTCCTTCCAATTGGCGAAGGTAGGCTTGAAAAAGCTGGGTGGCTTCTTGCCGGGATAATTGTTTTTGGTGAGCAATGGCTTCTTCCATGGCCTGACAGACTGCGTGGTCTAGGGCTGACTCATCAGCCAGCGTTCCTGTCCAGTCCCAGAAAATGAGGCCCTTAATCATGCGTCTTATTCTAAAGAAGAGAGTAATAATTGGCAAGAGAGAGGGAGGCTTTGCTCATGCTTTATTCTTTTTCTTCATCGAGTTCTTCATCGAGCGGGATTAGGTTTAGTACTATTTTATCCTTTATTTAATCACCTTTTCAGGGGAGCATTTTTCAATGCCGGTAATTGGTTTTTAGCTTTGCCGATTAAATGAATTTTTCTCCACCTCTTTTAAACAAGCTAGTCAAGGTGAGGATGGTTTTTCCCAGTAAATCGGCCTTTTTGGACAGTAAATACACTTGGAAACTCTGGGAAAGCATCATTCTCAAAATATCTGATTTTCCAAACATCAATATTGTTTTTCCGAACATAATCTAATATTTTCTACACCCACAATGTTGAAGAGAACGATTATAGAAAATATTGGCCTACCTAGATGCCTGGAAGTGATTGAAAATTGTCGTCGAGTGCATTAAAATAAGTGAGCTGCCGGAGTGGCGAAATTGGCAGACGCGCTGGACTCAAAATCCAGTCCTGGGCGACCAGGGTGTGGGTTCGACTCCCTCCTCCGGCATTTTTTTTATTTGTCAATTCTTTGTCTTACCAATCAAGCGATAATGAGAATTACTGCTTCTTTATTACGTCTTATTTATTTAAGTGGTAATTCGCTTAGCGTCATTTTTTGTTTTGCTGGGTCCGGGTTTCCGGGCCCCCTCGCCTCAATTTTTTTCGGGAAAAATAAGATTAATCCTGGTTCCTTTGTCGCTTTTAATCTTAATC
>DQWD01000197.1 GCA_011042725.1 Candidatus Aminicenantota bacterium
CTAAATGCTTTATCTTAGACTGTCTTCTCCTAAAGCTGCATGAATTTGGGTCAGCCTAAGGATAGGACCTCCTTTCATAACCTGATTCTACCATACTTGTTGCCCTCAATATCTACTATTTATCTGTTTTGTTTCGTACATTATGTCCACTTCTGATTATTTCCTAACCGCCAACTCTGCTGGACATTAGCCTCTCCCCAACTGTGATAAAAAAGGGGCGACTCACACGTTATTTTTTGGGCGGCGAGCATTATTTTAAAAAATCGAAATTCCCCTTAACTGATGCTGGTCAAATTTCTTCTCCTCCCACTAACACCTCCGGCTATTCCCCAGATCAGCACAGCTTTAGAAAAGCTTATCCCTCAACCAAATAAACCTACTGGGAATTAAACGAAGGGGAGGTGGGGAGGAAAAGATATTTTATGTTTTTTTAGCAGTTTAAATAACCCCTGGCGACTTAATCCTATTTCGGCCGCTGTCCTTGTCTTATTAAAATTAAAACGGGCGAGGGCTTGATGTAAAAAACGTCTCTCAAATTCCGCTTTAGCTTCAAAATAATTGAAAGGCGAAAGAAGGCGTGAATTTTTATTTTCTCGGGCAAATATTTTTTGGGAGAGGCAGTCTTCGGTAAGCAGATCCTGACCTGGATATAAAGCTAAACATCTTCGAACTTCATTTTCCAGCTCTCTTATATTTCCTGGCCAATCATAGCCAATAAGCATTTCTACGGCGCGGGGAGAGAAAACAGGTGGATTTTTCGTTAAGTTTGGATTGTACTTGTTCAAAAAATAATTAAGAAGAATCAGGATATCTTCTTTTCTTTCCCGCAAAGGCAGAACTTCGATAGTTATAACTTTTAAACGATAGTAAAGATCCTGGCGGAAAGACCTGTTTTTGACCTCCTTTTCCAAATCACGATGACTGGCACTTATAAATCTAGTGTCTATTTTCCTGATTCTATTTTCGCCCAATCTTCGCAATTCTTGCTCCTGAATAAGACGAAGGAGCTTGGCTTGGAGGGAAAAACTTAAATCTGAAATTTCATCTAGAAAAAAAGTTCCCTGGTCAGCTAATTCCAGCAAACCCGGCTTGGTTTGGGTTGCCCCGGTAAAAGCCCCCCGATTAAAACCAAAAAGTTCACTCTCAAGTAAGAACTCGGGGATAGCCGCACAATTGATGGGGATAAATCTTTTTGAAGCTCGGCGACTATTCAGATGAATGGCCCTGGCAATCAACTCTTTTCCCGTCCCACTCTCCCCGATTATCATGACTGGAGCATCAGAATTACTTATTTTTTTTATTAATTTAACCAAATTTTTCCAGTAAGCACTACCCCCGACCAAACCATAAAAGTCTCCCTCTTCTGCAACTTTATCTTCTTTTCTCTTGGCCTCTGTTAACCAATTTAATAAGGGAGTCAATTTCAGCAAAAACTCAATTTCTAAGGGTGAAAAAACTTGGTTATATCTCCACCCATAAATCATGCCTGGCCCCTTGGTTTGGTCATGAAGGGGCACCAAGAGTATTTGAAGGCGATTAAACTTTCCCGAGTAATTATCCCTTTCCTCTTTAAGAAGCACTTGAGGCTGCCGGTTACCCCAACAGGTAGTTATCATTTTTCTGAGGAAAGGAAGGAGATCCGGCTGGAGACTACGACCCGGTTCATGGACAGCCAAGAATTGATCATCATTCTGAATAAAAAGGCCCACTTGTTGAGCGGAGATTTGTTGTCGCACAAATTCCATCAATCTTTGTAGAAAGGAAGCCTTCTCAGCATCTTGAATGAACATTAAATCCCTTTCTTCTTGGTGATAACTAAAAAATCTTCCGTATAAAAAAACGTCTCCTTCCAAATTTCCGTCTCAGGGAATTAGCGAATCAGATTATCAACAGAAAAAAATATTCTTAAAAGGTTATCCCGCCTTCTTTAATTGTTTTATCTTCTCTTGAACATCTCGATAATCAGGATTCCACTTTTTGATTTGCTGAAAAATTTTTAAGGCTTTCTTCGATTCGCCTTTCTTCTCTTGTAATTCAGCCTCTTCATATTTTAAGGAATAATACTGAAAAGAACCTTCCTTAACCAATTTAAAGGCTTTTTGCAAACAATCCAGGGCCTGATCTGTCTCGTCTTTTGCTTTATAACACAATACTAAGGCAATGTAGGAATCCAAGGCCAAAGCTTCGCTCTGGGAGGAAAGCAAAAATTCTTCTATTGCCTCATCAAACAGTTCTTGCTCCATGAAGGCTAAACCGAGATGATAATGAGTTTCATAATCTTCTTTGGGAATTTTTTCTTCTAATATCTGTTTAAACTCGGTCACTATATCGGTTAAAGCCTTCTCAACAATTGCTGTATCTCCTTTAACTTGATAGTCTAAAACAGCTTGAATTGCTTCTAATTCCTCTTTTACCGAGGAAGACAAATCAAAATAAAATTTTTCCCCCAATTCTTCTTCGATAACGGGAATGATATCCGTTTCAGCAAAAAGTTCAGCGGCCGTTAATTTCTCTTCAACTACTTCTTCATATCTTCCTTGCGTCCCTTTCCGCGCCGATGCTTCAGCTCGACCAAACAGAACCGTCTCTCTTTCGGTTACTCTTTCAATGCGCCGAGCTAATTCTTTTTCATCTATTTCAGCGGTGGCTTTTTTTAGATCGGCCAGTTTTTGCTCGATTAGCGGTTCTTCAGGGAAACGAAACCGAAGGTGTTCAAGAATTCGTCGGGCGTTTTTGTAGAGGCCTTGTTCGGCATACATGTCCGCTTTAACCAATTGGGCTTCAATATAATCTCTAGTTTTTTCTCTCTCCAAGGTACCGGCCCATCTTTTTTCACTTTCCATCTCAAATCCAGCCTCGACTTTTTTGCGGCGCAATAAATCAGCGTACTCTTCCCTTTCGGGAAAAAGCAAAGTCAATTCTTTTAAGAGAGCAACGAGCTTTTCATAATCTCGTTTTTCTTCGTATTCATCAATAAGCAAAATGGCTACTTTTTCGAATAAGGCTCCCAGGTTCATCTGGCGGTAAATAGAGGCTAATTTCTCTAAAGTTCCCAAATGAGGTTTTTTAGCCGTCAAAATTAAGCCCAAAAGTCCAATAGCTTTTTCTTGCTTATTTTTTTGAAGTAAACTTTCCACAAGAGGTTCATATAGTTTGAAAGCTAAATCTAACTTTCCTTGTTGAATGTAAACTTTTCCTAATTTCACCCGGGCTTCAACATCTTTCGGTCGAAGTTTGATTATTTTTAAAAAAATGTCTTCGGCCTCCTCCAGTTTTCCATCCTCTAATCTTGCCTCACCCAAGCTATGAAGAGCTTGGACATTCTCGGCTTCCTTGGCTAAGATAACGGGAATCAAACTTAATCCATCTTGTTTTTTCCCCTGTAATTGGTAAACCTCAAGAAGATTGGTTAATGTACGAACATATTCGGAATCTATTTTTTTTGCCTTTTCTAAAATTTCATAGGCTTGATCCACTTGGTGTTTTCGAATTAAAATCTCGGCCGCTTCATTCAATTCATCAATGGCTAAGGAGGGCTTCTTCTCTTCCAAATAAAGTTCGGCCAGCTTTAAATGGTAATCAATCTCACCAGGATCTATCTCCAAAAGAGCGGCTAAAATCTTTATAGCTCGCCGTTTGTCTTTTTTTTCTTCAAGTTTTTTTAATAAATTCTCATATTCAATCTTTGACTCCGAGATGAAGCCTTGGGCCCGATATAATTCGGCTAGTTTCTCTAAAGAATCAAGATCATGAGGATTTAAACGATGGATTCTTTTATAAAGGGCAATAGATTTAGAATAAATTCCTTTTTTCTGGTAAAAATCAGCGATTAACTTAAACTCAGCAATGGCTTTATCCACCATATCTAAGTTCAAATATAAATCCCCCAAGATAGTTCTAACTGGAACATCTTGTTCTTCACCTGAAATGAGCTTTTGGTACTCGGCTATGGCCTCGGCAAATTTGCCCTTCTTAACTAATTTTTCAGCGGCGGCTTCAATCCTTTCTCTCTCTCCGGCTGAAAGAGGCATTTCACTTTCCTCGCCAATTAAAGGTTAAACGATGGATAATACAAGGTCCAAAGGTGGCCAAAGCTTCGAAGTGGGCTTTGGTGCCGTAGCCTTTGTTTTGGGCCCACTGATAAACACCCCAAATTTCGTCCAATCTGCTCATGACCCAATCTCTGGTAACTTTAGCCACAATGGAAGCAGCAGCTATCGATCTACTCTTTCGGTCTCCACCGATAACTTTCCTCTGAGAATAATCTACACCATCCAAATGAAAACCATCAACCAGAATAAAATCTGGTTGATGGGGAAGTTGGTTTATGGCTCGGCACATAGCAATTTGTGAAGCCCGACCTATGTTAAATTCATCAATTTCAAGCGGCGAACAAAACCCCAAGCTTAAGTCCTCAACTTGGGTGACAATAAAGGAAAAAAGTCGCTCTCTTTGCCGAGGAGTTAAAATCTTGGAATCATCTATTTTTTGTATCCAATCTTCTCTTTCTTCTAAAATCTGTTGAGGGGCAAAAACAACTGCCGCGGCGACTACTGGTCCACACAAGGCTCCTCTTCCCACTTCATCGACTCCCGCAATGCGAGTAAACCCAGCAGAAATAAGCTCTCTTTCGTAACTAAAATCCGCCATCAATCCAGCTCTGACGAAAGCAGTTTTTTTCTCTTCCTCCCCGATTTTACCAAATTAAAATTCAAATTTAAAAAATCTAGTTATCACCTCAGTTCTTTTAAGCGGGCTTTTTTACCTTTTAATTGACGGAGATAATAAAGCTTTGCCCGCCTTACCTTTCCTCGACGGACAACCTCTATTTTTTTTATCATTCTCGAGTGAAGAGGAAAGATTCTTTCTACCCCAATGCCAAAAGAAATCTTACGAACAGTAAACGTGGCTCGCGGTCCAGATCCTTTCTTAGCAATAACATCACCTTTAAAAACTTGAATTCTTTCCTTCTCCCCTTCTTTAATGACCAAATGGATTTCCACGGTATCCCCGACTTTAAAACCGGGCAAATCTTTTCTTAATTCCTTGTCTTCAACTAAGTTGAGCAAATTCATTTTTCTTTCCTTTCCTTTATAATTTCATCTAAAAGTTGTTTTTCTTCTGGACTAAGAACCTTCGCCTTTATTAGCTCGGGTCTTTTCTGCCAAGTCTTCTCTAAGGCCTTTTTTCTTCTCCATTTTTCTATTTTAGCATGATTTCCCGAAAGAAGCACATCCGGAACTGGGTAACCCTTAAAAGTTCTCGGTCTTGTATACTGGGGATAATCAAAATAATGCTGAAAGAATGATTCTTTCTTGACGGCTTCTTCTTTACCAATCACACCAGGAATCAAACGTGAAACAGCATCGATGATGACCATGGCCGCTAATTCTCCTCCGGTAAGCACAAAGTCTCCGATGGACATTTCTCTCGTCGCCAAATATTCAGACACTCTTTCATCCACCCCTTCATAACGACCGCAGATAAGAATAATTTGGGGACATTGACTAAATTCCTCAGCGATTTTCCAATCAAATTTTTCTCCTTGGGGGGTGAGAAGAACAATTTCTGCTTTCTCTGAACAGCGAACGGCTTCAACGGCTCTAAAAATAGGCTCTGGTTTCAACACCATTCCTTCTCCCCCTCCAAAAGGGCGATCATCAACCTGGTGATGCTTATCCAAAGTAAAGTCACGGAGATTATGAACACGCACTTCAAACAGTCCTTTCTTGATGGCTTTGGCCAAAATGCCCTTAGATAGCCAGCCAGAAAAAACTTCAGGAAAAATAGTAATTACTTCAAATCTCATCAAATCTCAAGAAGGCCTTCGGGGGGGGCAATCACAATCTTCTTCTGAGAAAGATCAACTTCAACACAACTACTTTTCTGAAAGGGGATTAGAACTTCCTTTCCCTGGTCCTGGGCTTGGACTATCAGGAGTTCATTGTTGGGGATAAACCAAATATCCTTTACGACGCCTATCACC
>DQWD01000328.1 GCA_011042725.1 Candidatus Aminicenantota bacterium
ATGGTCCTTCTTCCTTTTGACTACCAAGGAGTAACTCTTCTTCCCAGTCGGTGGCAAAAACAGTATGCATCAGCTCGCGAGTTTTATTTTAATGTTTCCGATGATGATATACTTTGTGGTTTTAGACGAGCTGCAGGATTGCCAGCGCCCGGAAAGCCATTAGGAGGATGGGCGAGTCGAGATTCTTCGGTTATCTTCGGCCAATGGCTTCAAGCCATGGCTCGGACTTCATCGGCTACCGGTGATGAGGAACTCCGGGCTAAAGCAGTGAAATTGGTTGAAGGATGGGCTAAGACTTTAGGTCCCGACGGAAATCCTCGGATGGGTCATTATCCGTGGGAGAAGATGGTTGGGGGGCTCAGTGATATGGTTCAATATGCTGATTATGATGAAGCTGCCCGGTGGCTGGAAAAAATCGTTGATTGGGGTATCGTCCATCTGGATCGGACACGAACACCGGCTGCGAGAACACCATGGGAGCTTCACTCAGGTAAACCTTTAGAGTGGTATACGTTAAGCGAGAATCTTTATCGGGCTTATTTAGTCACCGGAAAAGAGAAATACAAGGAATTTGGCGATGTCTGGAGGTATGATCATTACTGGAATAAGTTTGCCCTGACGAATAATCCTCCTGATGCCTATGGAGTTCATGCTTACAGTCATTGTAATTCTTTTAGTGGAGCGGGAATGGCTTATCTTCTTGAGGGAGAAGAGCGGCTCCTTCAAATGATGCAGAATTTCTATGATTTTCTGCAAAACTCTCAATGTTATGCCAGCGGCGGTTTTGGCCCTGCCGAACGATACGTTATCAACGATGGTGCCTTAGGCGATTCCCTCGAAACGAGAATCGATAGCTTTGAAGCCCCCTGCTGTACCTGGGCATCTTTTAAATTAGCTAAATATTTGATGACGTTCACCGGAGAAGCACGCTACGGAGACTGGATTGAATTGCTTTTATATAATGCTATCGGAGCTGCTCTCCCGATTTTTGGAAATGGACAACATTTTTATTATGCCAATTATAATTTAGGTGGGGGGCGTAAAATTTATTCTCGAAGCACTTACACTTGCTGCTCAGGCACTTACTTTCAAAATGTAGTCGAGTACCATAACTTAATTTATTTCTATGACCGGGACGGCGTTTATGTAAACCTTTATCTTCCTTCCCAACTTCAATGGCCAGCTAGAGCTGGAAAAGCAATCATTAAAATGACCACCAATTACCCGGAGGAAGAAAAAATCAATTTATCGATTCAGCCCGAAATACCGATGAAATTTAAGCTCCATTTTCGAGTTCCTTCGTGGTCGAAGAACATGCAGATTAGAATTAATGGTTTGCTGGTGGAGGCAAAAACCAAGCCGGGTCATTGGACAACCATCGAGCGTATGTGGTCTCCAGGGGATAGAATAGAAGTTATAATTCCGCTCTTTTTCCGACGGGTGGCCATCGATAAGTGGCATCCTCAAAGAGTAGCTAT
This sequence comes from Candidatus Aminicenantota bacterium, assembly GCA_011042725.1. GTDB lineage: Bacteria > Acidobacteriota > Aminicenantia > Aminicenantales > Aminicenantaceae > JdFR-80. Next base: position 1,479 of record DQWD01000328.1, read on the forward strand.
TCGTCGTGGACCGGTGGTCTACGCTCAACAGGTTGTCCATAAACATATGATTGCCCTCCCCCAAACTAACGAAGAACTTAATGATTGGTTAGTTCCGACCGACAGACCGACTATTTTCAAATATAAGGATCAGGAACAAGCTTCCCAACGTGATGATTTTAAGCCTTTCTACGAATTTGGCCATCTAGAATCTTACCGGATGTATTTTGACCCGAAACTAAGGCGAGTTTTATGGTAGGCTCAGGAGTAAAGGGTAGAAAAATTAAGGGTGAGCCAGAATTATCGCAATAGTAAACAAAAAGAGGTGAGATGGAGATAAGAGTATTAGAAGGAAAAAATTTATGTTGATCAAAATTAATTGGTGCTTAAACGCCGAGATAATTCCCTCTTTACCAGAAGAAACGTGGAGTAATTGGGTCCTAAAATTATGTGGCTAGCAACAAATCGAGGACTAATATATTGCTTTCATCATTTTTGAGGGGGTAACAATTGGTTGGGTCTGTTCAAATTTATTTAAAAAGGATGAATTCTTCAAGGTTTAAAAAAGGGTGGTTTTTAGTTTTTATATTACTCAATTTTACATCATTTTTAATTTTTCCGATGGATGTTTTTCAGGAAGCTCTCCAGAAAGGAATAAAGCTTCGCTCTCGCCCCCTTCTTGATTTTCCGATTAAAAAAGAATTTCATGTGCGGGATTTCGGAGCGATTGCTGATGACCGTTTTCCCGATACTGAGGCTATTCAGTCAGCTATTGAGGCTGCTATCCGCAGTCAGGTTCCAGCTCGCGTCGTTTTTGACCGAGGTGTTTATCGCTTAAATTTCCCGGGAGGAAGAGATGCACTGCGAATCGAAGATGCCTCTGACCTCATCATCGATGGCCGGGGCTGTGAATTTGTCCTCATGGAACCTGATAAACAGTTGATAGGACTGAGAAACTCAAAAAGGATCATTCTTAAAGATTTCTCCGTTGACTTTGAAGTTTTGCCTCACACTCAAGGTTGGATTACAGCGGTCGATCGAAAGGAAGGGATGATCACCGTGAGGCTAGACCCAAATTTTCCAGATTTAGATCAACCCCATTTTCGAAAAGCCGACTACAAATGGGGTTTTATCAAGGACAGGAATAATCCAGTGGCGTTTAAGGAAGGCACCGAGTATCGGCTTTATCTTACTGAATGGACTAAGATAGCTGATCATACTTATCGACTTAAAGTCCGGCATAAAATTAAACTTCAGACGGTCGAAGTTGGCGATCCTTATGTCCAAATTTCGCGCATAGATGGTGCTCTCTTCCATGCCTCTCGATGTGAGGATGTAACTTTTTTAAATCTTCGAATTTACTGCTCTTCCAACGCTTTATTTGCCACCAGCTACTGTAGCCGACCTAATTTTATTCGGATTAATGCTTCCCCCCGCCAGGGTCGCTGGTTAACTTCAGGGGCCGATGGTTGCTTTAATTTTGGTGGGCGGGAAGGCCCTTGGGTTGAAGACTGCTATTTTGAGTCCCTCGGGGATGATAATTTAGTGATTAAGGGTTATCGGGCTTATTGTGTTAATGTTGTTGATCCCTATACTTTCGACTTAGTCCATGCTACCCTGCGGTTTGTCAGGCCTCAGCCTAATTTTGAATTCTACCGAAAGCAAGATAAAGAGAACAAATGGATGGTAAAACCAGGTGATACTTTAACTGTGCTTGACCCGGTTAAGAGAGAAATTGTGGCCAACCCGGTAGTCGTTGAGGTTGCTAGTTTAGACTATGGAGTAAGAGTCAAAGTTGATCGCCGAATTCCCGACCTCCGACCCGGAACAGATTATGAGAATTCCCTCTCCTTTTTCAATGAAGATGCTTGCTTACCCGGTTTTGTGGTCATCAACAATGTTTTTAAAAGTGCCGTCCGATTTGGTTGCTTAGTTAAAAGTCATGATGGAATGATAGCGGGCAATTTATTTGAACGCCATAGTGATCAATCTATTTGTATTCTGAATACTTATCAAGAATTTAATGGCATTCCCTCCAATTTACTTATCAAGGATAACACTTTTAAGTTAGCCAGCGGTTGGCCAGTGAAAACTGCCCAAACCGCTCAACATAAATTAAATCCCAACCGCAATATTTTTGGAGTTGTTCAGAGTTCGGTTAACTGGCCCGTCGGGCAGTGGGATATAGAGGAGGCTGCTTTTCGAGAGATTAGGAATATCTCCATCGAAAATAACCGATTTATTAATTGGTGGCAAAATCCTGCGGTGGTGATTAATAATGGTCTCCACGTAGTGATAAGGGGAAATTATTTTGAGTTGGACGAATATCATGCCCAGACCGCCCTGACGGGTGTCCCTTTAGCCATAAAAATTGTCAATTCAACGGATGTTCAAGTAGCCGATAATGTCCTTAATGGTCCTAATTTAAATCCCAAAGAAGGCATAAAAATTATCAGCTCAACGGCCGTGCGACTCAAGAACAATCGGAAAAGCCAGCGATGATGTTTAAGGAATATGGTGGGGTTTGAATAAAAGAAGTTAACTATAAGAAAAAAAAGATTTAATAGAAGAGATGTTTGAAAAAAAGGAATAGAAAAATGATTATCTTCATTATTACCAAGGAATAAATATTATTAAGGAATCGATATTATTAAATTAATAAAAAAAAATAATTTAAAAGGAGTTGGCGATGAAAAAAAATTTGATAATTGTCATCACCGTTTGTTTGTTATGGCCTGGGTTTATTCAAGGCGAAGCGACCCATCCCCAAATTAAAGACTTTGAAGCCAAGCTTCTGAAAGCTCGACTGGTTGACCTTAGTCAGGTGCGTCTTCTGGGAGGCCCTCTAAAAAAGGCTCAAGAAGTAGATGCTCAGTATCTTCTTCAACTCGAACCCGACCGGATGCTGGCTTATTATCGTCAAAGGGCAGGTCTTCCTCCCAAGGCCGAGCCTTATGATGGCTGGGATGGTGGTGGCCGGAACTTGACCGGTCACCTTGCTGGCCATTATTTATCAGCGGTAAGTTTGATGTATGCGGCCACCGGAGACGAGAGGTTTAAAGAGCGAGCAGACTACATTGTTAAGGAATTAAAAGAAGTCCAGGATAAACATGGCGATGGATACTTAAGCGCTTTAGAAGGCGGCCGGGAAGCTTTTGAACGTTTAGCGCTCGGGGAGATTCAATCGCGCGCTTTTGACCTCAACGGCCTCTGGTCCCCCTGGTACACATTGCATAAAACTTTTGCCGGACTGAGGGATGCTTATCGTTATACGGGAAACAAGATAGCGTTAGAAATCGAAGTTAGATTTGCCGAATGGGTAGAGCGCACCTTAGCCAATCTGACCCCTGCGCAAATCCAACACATGCTTCATACCGAATTTGGGGGGATGAATGAAGTTCTCGTTGACCTCTATGCTGATACTGGAGATCAACGATGGCTGGACCTTTCCTTTAAATTTGAACATGATGATTTCTTACGCCCTCTCCAGCGCCATCAAGACAACTTAGCCTGGAAGCACGGCAACACTCAAGTGCCCAAGCTGATTGGTTCGGCCGATCGGTTTGGTTATACAGGCAAAGCAGCCGATATCATCGCCGCTTCTTTTTTCTTTGACCAGGTAGCCCAGCATCATAGTTTTGCTACCGGGGGACATGGTAAAGATGAGTATTTTGGACCACCTGACCAATTAAGCGACTTCATCGTCGGGCGAACAGCTGAAACCTGTAATGTTTATAACATGGTGAAATTAGCCCGCCGCTTATTTGAGTTTTTCCCCGATGCCCATTATGCTGACTTTCAAGAGAGAGCTCTCTTTAATCATATTCTGGCTTCCCTCGATCCGGAAACAGGAAGGATGTGTTATATGGTGCCCGTAGGCCAGGGTGTGCAACATGAATATCAGAACATGTTTCGGAGTTTTACCTGCTGTGTAGGTACCGGGATGGAAAGCCATGCTTTACACGGAAGCGGAATCTATTATCAGGGTGAAAACAAGCTTTGGGTTAACTTATATGTACCTTCGGAGCTTAACTGGGAAGAGATGGGAGCCAAACTTCGGATGAAAACTGACTTCCCCGAGGGAGAGGAGGCGGTTTTGGAACTTAGTCTCTCTTCGCCTCAGAAGTTCACCCTTCTTCTTCGGTGTCCATACTGGGTGGAGAAAGGTTTTGTTGTTTTGGTGAATGGGGAAAGAGTTTTCTCCGATGAAAAGAGGAGCTCTCCAGACAAATCACCGGAAAGTTCCTTGTACTCTCAAGAAATTCCTGGCTACCCTCTCTCGAGTTCTTACGTGGCTCTGGAGAGAACCTGGCAAGATGGAGACCAGATTGAAATCAAACTTCCCAAAACCTTTCGTCTGGAACCATTACTAGACAACCCCCGCCGGGCTGCTATCCTCTGGGGGCCTTTGGTTTTAGCTGGGGATTTAGGCCCTGAAAT
>DQWD01000330.1 GCA_011042725.1 Candidatus Aminicenantota bacterium
CAATAAAAAATTGGTAAAAAACTGGTGACAGTTTACACATTTGCCTTATTTTCAATAAAATTGGTGAGATGAGAAAATTGGTGACTCCTCACCTATTTACCCTATTTCGACAAGAGCAAATGAAAGACAGGTTATTGATTCTTTTTAGAAACATCCAGTTACCAGGAACCAAAAGTAAACTGAAAACGGTTTTCTCATTTTTCTATTTTAAAAAAATGTTTAGGTTTCTCCTTTTTTTAGTTTCCAGAGGAGGAAAATATAATCAATTATTTTTCCGGTCTTAAACTTAGCTATAAATATAAAAACCAGCCAAAGTGAAGAGGAAAAGAGTGACAGATCACTATCAAAAAATTAAAAATATTTTCCAAAAAGCCCGAAGTGAAGGTCGTGATTTTCTCCTGGAGCCGGAAGTCTACCAAATTTTTGAAGTCATCGGGTTAAAAATTCCAGCTCATTTTTTCCTGCCCCGAGGAACAACAATTTCCGATTCTTCCTTAGCTCAGTTACCCACTGACAAGGTTGTGGTTAAGGTTGTCTCCCCTCAAATACTCCATAAAAGCGACTGGGGAGGGGTAAAAATAACAACCAAGGATAAAGACCATATCGGCCACCTCCTAACAGTAATGGAAAAGGAGATAAGAGCTAAAGCCAAAACTGCCGGTTTTCTGGATTCTCTGGAGATTAAAGGCTTCTTAATCTGCGAGCTAGTGCCTTATGAAAATATAGGTTTAGGCACTGAGCTAATTTATGGAGTTAAACTAACCCGAGAATTTGGCCCTGTGCTTCACCTCGGCTGGGGAGGAAAAGAAGTCGAATTCATCCATCGGCTCTTGACTCCGGAAGGAACGGGCTTAACTGTGTTAGCAGAAGATAAATCTTCCCTTGATCTAGAAAAAACGCTCGAGAAAAACCCGATTATCGAGAAGCTTTGCCGTCCTTTTCGAGGCCAAAGCCCTATTATCAAGGCAAGTTACTTGGTGAAAACGCTAAGAAATTTGTCTTCTCTTTGTTCCTATTTCTCTCCTTTAAACGCTGGCGCCGAATTTAGTATCGAGGAAATCGAAGCCAATCCCGTTGTTATTTCTAACCATAAGCAGGTTGCTCTTGATGGACTGTGTCGTTTTTCTTCGCGGCAATGGCCGAGAGTGCATCCTCCCCCTGAGGCCATAGATTTCCTGCTTCATCCTCGAAGTATTGGAATCATTGGTGTTTCTAAAGAAATGAACATCGGCCGGATTATTTTGCAAAATATCATTAATGCCGGTTTTCCAGCCGAAAAAATTATGGTCATTAAACCAGGGATGAAAACCATCGATGGGTGCCGTTGTTATCCTCATCTCGCCAACTTACCCCAATCGCTGGATTTATTCATCGTGGCCATTCCAGCCGAAAAAACTCCACCCCTCATCGAGGAAATCACCCTTCAACAAAAGGCCAAATCGGTCATCTTGATTAGCGGAGGTATTGGAGAAAAAAAGGGAACGGAAAAGATAGAGCAAAACATTAAGACTCTCATCGAGAAACATCGTCAGGAGAAGGGGAAACTTACTCCCATCCTGAATGGAGGCAATTGTTTAGGAGTCTTCTCTTCTCCTGGTCATTTCGACACCACCTTCGTGCCGGCGGTCAAAATATATCCTTCTCCTCGCCCTAAAAAAAGGCTGGTCCCCCTCGCTTTTATTAGTCAAAGTGGAGCCCTTATGATTTCCATCCTTTCGAACCTTCCTTTTCTCCAGCCGGCTTATGGAATCTCCATAGGAAACCAAATCGATCTAACCGCCAGTGAGTATCTAAATTATTTTGCCGATAGAGACAACATTCTAATTCTGGCCATTTACCTGGAAGGTTTCCGCGAAGGAGACGGCTGGCGGTTTATTCAAGCGGCGCGGCGGTTTTTACAACACCCCAATAGGGTCATAATTGTCTACAAGGGGGGAAGAAGTGCTTTTGGTCAGGAAGCCACTTCCAGTCACACCGCCTCAATCGCCGGTGACTACCATATTTTTGAGCAAGTGATGAAGCAGGAAGGAATAATCGTGGCCAAGAATCTACGCCAATTCCAACAACTAATTATGGGATTTAGTTTGTTAGTCGGAAAAAGAGGGGAGGGGACAAGACTGGCCTTAATTACCAATGCCGGCTTTGAATCAGTGGCCACGGCCGACCTTTTCCAGGAAGAAGATGTTACCTTGAGTTCATTCTCCTCGCCAACTAAAGCAAAATTAAATGAAATCTTGGCTAAAGCAGAAATAACGCAACTGCAAGATATTCGTAATCCACTCGATTTAACCCCATTAGCTGATGATTATGTTTTTACTCAAGTAGTGGAAACCGTGTTGAAGGACGATGAGGTCGATGGAATAGTTGTTTCCCCGGTGCCAATGACCACCGCTCTCAACACCTTACCTCCTTCTTCCCCAATTAAGGAAAACTTCACTAAGCCTGGCACCTTGGTCAAAGAGCTTATTCGTTTATTTCACCATGATTCTAAACCTCTCGTCGTCAACATCGATGCGGGTGAAGTTTATCAACCTTTGGTTGATTTCCTCCAACAGCAGGGATTGCCTGTCTTCCGCAAAGTGGATGAAGCCACCCGTTTTCTGCAATGCTATCTGAAAGTTAACATCAAAATATAAATCCGAGCTTTAATGACCTCCATTTGAATCAAAAAATAGCCCACTTATTTTTTCACCTTGCTCAAAAAGAAAGAGATGTGATAATAGTAAGACACAGGGTAGAGGACAAAGCAAACAGGAAGGAAGGAAGGAAGGAAGGAAGGAAGGAAGGAAGGAAGGAAACAAGCTGGCTGGTTAATTAGATGGATAATTGGATGGTTGGATGGGCAACAAAGATCCAAGTTAATTAATTGCTTAGTTAGGATACTAAATGGTAGTGTATTTAACAAAAAAAGGTTTAGAAATTAACAAAAGTTATTCCAAAATTTGAATTGAGCTTTAAATGATTGTTTCTCTATTATCTTTTTCTTCAACCATAACCTGTTTTTTATCAAAGCTGACAAGGATTATAAACCTGAGGATAAAAAGATGAAACGCATTACTTACGGCGCAATTATTTTAATCTTAGTTTTCTCAATTGGAGTTAAGGGAAAAATGATTAATGACAAGGTAGAGCAAAAAAATTTTATGCGTCACCTAGTTCCATCATCATTTGAAAATTGGCAAGTAACTGAAGAAAAATTCTATGATCCCCAAACTATCTTTGATTACATTGATGGAGCGGGAGAAGTTTATCGAGCCTATAATTTTCAACTCCTCCTCTCTCGTGCCTTTCATGGCCCCTCCGATTTAAAGATTTTCGTCGACCTTTTTGACATGGGTTCGGGAGCTAACGCCTTTGGAGTTTTTACTCATGACCGTGAGGGAGAAAAATTAGCCATCGGACAAGGAGCTGTCTATAAAGGAGGACTGCTGTCCTTTTGGAAGGGACGATTTTTCGTTTCTATTTTTGCTGAAGTTGAAAATCAACTAACCAAGAACGCCATTCTCAATCTTGGTCAAATGATTGCTGCCCAAATCAAAGAAACCTCTCCCCTCCCCGAACTAATCCATCGCTTACCGCCATCATCCCTAATCGAAGATAAAATTCATTATTTTAGCCATCACCTAATTTTAAATTATCATTATTTTGTGGCTGACGAGAACATCTTGGAGTTAAACAATCAAACCGAAGCTGTGCTCGCCTTCTACCAGTTCAATAAGGAAAAAACTGTCCTCTTGGGTATTCGTTATCCCCATGAAAAGAAAGCCCTCCTCGCTCAGCAAAGGTTTAGGGCTCAATATCTCCCCGAAGTTTCGGACCAGAGAGAAAAGGAGATAGCTATTCAGACCGAGAACAATCTCTGGACCGCTACTAGCCAGAAAAAAAATTTACTGGTCATTGTCTTTGACGCCCCCTCTAAGGAAAAGGCCTTTGTCTTAATAAATAAATTTTTTCACCCTAAAGAAAAAAGGAGGGGATAATGAAAAGATCTTTCACTCGACGAGATTTTCTAAAAATTGCCGCCTCCGTTCCTTTGACCCATCTTGTCTCTAGAGCTTTTGGAAATAAAGTTTCTCCTTACCAAACAAGCAAAAACCTCCCTTCAACTAAAGTTGTCCTCATCAGGGATCCAGAAGCCCTAGATCAACAAAAAAAGCCGCGAGATGCCGTAATTCAAAAGATGATGGACGAAGCGATTATGAAGCTTTTAGATGAAAAAGATCCAAGGGAAGCCTGGCAAAAAATAATTAAGCCCGACGATATCGTTGGAATAAAAACCAATGTTTGGAGTTATATCCCAACAACTTCCGCTGTTGAACAAGCAATTTGGCAGCGAATCCGTGAGGTGGGTGTTCCCCAGAGTAATATCAGTATCGATGACCGGGGAGTAAGAAGAAATCCAGTTTTCCAAAAGGCAACGGCTTTGATAAATGCTCGTCCTGCCCGAACCCATCACTGGGCAGGAATGGGTAGTTGTATAAAAAATTACATCATGTTTACCCCTCGTCCTTCCGCCTACCATGGGGATTCTTGTGCTGACCTAGCCCGCATTTGGTTTGAGTATAACCTCAAGGACAAGACAAGATTAAACATTCTAGTTATGTTAACTCCCCTCTTTCATGGAATTGGCCCTCATCACTACAGCGAAAAATATACTTGGCCCTATTGCGGATTAATCATGGGTACTGACCCCGTGGCTGTTGATTCCACTGGACTCCGCATCATCGAAGCCAAAAGAAAGGAATATTTTGGAGAAAAGAGGCCTCTTCAACCGCCAGCCAAGCATATCTTCCTGGCAGAAACGAGACATCATCTTGGCGTAGCTGACCCCTCCCGGATTGAATTAATAAAACTTGGATGGTTAGAAGGAAGCCTTATTTAAAAGATTAAGCACGGCGATAAATCTCTCTTCCCGAGCATCGAGAATAAACTTGCCTTCCCAACTCATGAGGGCCTCCTTATCCTTCGCCAAGCCTATCAAAAGACCAGCGGATGCCAAACCATTTTTTAATCATAAAACTGACCAAATCACGGATTATTTAAGATAAAAAACCCAAATTTTGTTTGTAATTTAAATCAAATAACTATATATTAAAAGTCTCGTAAAGAGATAATATTTATATTTTTATGGGACTTTAAAATCCATTTTTTTAGTCTTTATAAAAGGAGATACTTATGATCAGGCTTTCCACGAAAGGTCGTTATGGAACACGCCTTATGCTCAGCTTAGCTAAACATTTTATAAATGGGGAAGAAGCTGTTATCCTTAAAGTTGTTTCTGAAGAAGAGAACATCTCTATCCGCTATCTTGAGCAAATAATAATTCCCTTAAAGATCAATCGTTTAGTGCGGAGTATAAGAGGAGCAGGAGGAGGCTATTCCCTTGCCCGCCCCCCAGAAAAGATATTTCTAAGCGAGATACTTTATGCTCTAGAAGGATCATGTTGCTTAGTTGAGTGCGTTGAAGATGAAAGCTACTGTGAGAGGGCCAACATTTGTGCTGCCCACGATGTATGGAAAGAAGCTAGCCGCCTCCTCAAAAATTATTTTGAAAGTCTTTCTCTTCAAGATGTGGTAGAGCTAGAACAAAAGAAAAGGTCCAGGGCTAAAAAAACTAATCACTAGGCAATATCTCTATTAATTTTATTATTGTCTACTTTTAATTTTTGAATTTTCCAATTGTCCCCCGTTGAGGCATATAAACAAAGTTTTATATTCCTTTTCTCACCAAAGATGTCCACAATTTTTATAATTATAAATCAGAAAAAGGTATCGCCCAAGGACAACTGATTCCTTGAAGGAGACTTTGCCTCACCTAGTCAATAAAACCAAAAAAGAATGGCCGAGATTAAAAATTTTTTGCCAAAATCGTGTAAAATTGCCATTATTAATCAAAA
>DQWD01000163.1 GCA_011042725.1 Candidatus Aminicenantota bacterium
CAGAATAAATACAATCTATTTTCTCTTTTTAGAGAATATGACCAGCTCTATTGCCACTTTACAATTACCGGATTGGGGGCAACTGTGGTCGAGCCGCATGTAATCCCGCCCCATAAGGCTTTGGAACAGCTTGAACCACTTGCGGAGTGGGTCCAGAGTCCCCAGAGAATAAGCCTTCGCTTTGATCCCATTGTTTTCTGGAAGGAAGGCTCCCAGCTAAAAACGAATCTTTATTATTTTGAGAAGATAGCTCCTTATCTTCAAAAGTTAGGAGTTAAATCAGTCAAGTTTAGCTTTGTCCAGTGGTACCAAAAAGCCAGGCGTCGGGCAGCCAAACGGGGTTTTTGTTTTTTTGATCCTCCACCCGAAAAAAAAATCGAAGCCGCCCAATATTTGATGGAAGTAGCTCGCCAATTTAGTCTGGAATTGACAGCTTGCTGTCAACCATTAATAGTTGAAAGTTTACCAATTAAACCTGCGGCTTGTATTGATGGAGCATTTCTGGAGAAGATTCATCCTCAAAAACTTCCAGTCTCAAAAAAGAAAGATCGTACGCAACGCCAACATTGTCACTGTACCGACTCAGTGGATATCGGAAGCTATATCCAGCATTGTCCCCATGCCTGTGTTTATTGTTATGCCAATCCATTGGAGTAGCCAAGCAAATTTAGATAATTTTTGGAGGCTTTTTGAGTATTTCATAAAATGGATATCTGATGCTGGTTAAGAAATTAAGCTTTTTTCGGGAAAATCTAAACCTATTGCCGAGCCTGTTCCAAGGAAAGGAGGTATTTTTTTAGCGGAAGACCAGCTGAAAATCCCCCTAAAGACCCATCGCTGCTAAGGACTCGGTGGCAGGGAACAACTAGCAGAAAAGGGTTGCGACCCAAAGCCTGACCAACACTGCGAAAGCCTGAATGATTGATTTTTAAAGCTAGTTCTTTGTAGGAGCTGGTCTGACCAAAAGGGATTTTTCTTGTTTCTTTCCAGACACGACGCTGGAATGGAGTTCCCATGTTAAAATCAAGAGAGAGAGAATCAAAACTTATTGGCTCCCCTTTGAAATATCTAGATAAAAGATATATTTCTTTTTCAAAATTTAAATCACTTTTGCTTATATTCCCGGCAAATTTGCTTTCTAGATAATTTAGATAAGGGGAAACTCTGTTAAGAGAAGGGAAAAATGTAATTTCCTTTAAAAGAAAATTAGATTTAACCAAAAGGAGAATTCCTTTGGGGAAAGAAAAAATGGTATAGATAATTTCAGAATTCATTTTTTAACCTTTTTAAATCAATTAATAGTTAATAGTGGTTAATCTAGCCAAATTCCGTCTCTTTTGAAAGGTATTAGGTTAAATTCCCAGGCTTAAACGATCCGCTAGGGCGGGGGGTAAACCAGCTTCCAAGATTCGTGATTGAGTCAGTCGATAATCATAAGAGATGCGGTAGAAAGTTATCTTGCAAGTAGTGGTATTGAAAATGAGAAAAGAGCTCTTAATGTTTCTGTCCCGGGGTTGGCCTAATGAGCCTGGGTTTATCAAGTATCTAGCTCCTTCCTCTATTTTTATCTGGAATTTTTCTTGCTCAACGATTAGTTCTTCGACCATATTATTTCTTTTTATATAAATGCGAGGTAAGTGAGTATGGCCAAAAAAACAGATTTTCGTTGAAAAATGATAGAAAGCTTCCACGGCATCAAAAGGCCCAAAAATATAGTAATCTTCATCGTAAGGGGCTCCGTGACAGATAGTTATCTCCTGGTTAACTTCTTGGGGACCTTTTTTGAGATTCATCAAAAAGAGTTTGTTCTGAGTGTTAAGAGCATCCCTAGTCCAAATTATGGCCGCGGCGGCGATTGGATTAAAGGAGTGAAGTGAATCATGTCCTGACACTGCTTTATCGTGGTTCCCTCTGATCATATAAAGCGGAGATAGATTCTGGAACTGCTGAATGCACTCATTGGGAGAAGCGTTATAACCAACCAAATCTCCCAAAAAGAGGTAAGCGTCAATTTTCTTCTTTTGAGCAAATGACTTCATCGCCAGGAGGGCTTCTAGATTGCTGTGAACATCAGAAAAGATAAGATATTTCATGGAGCATTACCTTCTATTTCTCTTTTTGGAGTTTTTATTTTGTCGGCCATCTTGGCGGCGTGATAGGAGCTTCTCACTAATGGACCTGATTCGACAGCCTGAAACCCGAAATCAAGAGCTAGTTTTTTAAGATAATCGAATTCCCGAGGGGAATAATATTTGATAACCGGATAATTATTTTTAGTGGGTTGAAGATATTGCCCAATAGTGAGTAAATCGCAGGCGACTTTACTCAAGGCCTCAAATGTGTCGACCAAGTCCTTTTCTGTTTCGCCCAATCCCACCATGAGCCCACTTTTGGTTATCAACCCGGCTTCTTTGGCGCTTTGCAGAATCTCGAGAGAACGCTTAAAGAAATAGGGGGGGCGATTTATTCGCGGATAAATTCTTTCGGGGACTTCAAGATTATGATTTAAAACATCAGGCTGGGCTTCCAGGACAGTTTTTAAGGAGTCTATTACTCCTTGGAAATCAGGGATGAGAACTTCAACTTTCGTTTGGGGGGTTAATTTCCTTATCGCCCTAATAGTCTGGGCAAAGTGGAGAGCTCCTCCGTCAGGAAGATCATCTCGAGTTACAGAAGTGATAACTGCATACTTTAATCCCATGGTCCGGGCAGCTTTAGCCACTGACTTGGGTTCCTGGGAATTTAAAGGCCTTGGAGTGCCCTTCGCTACCGCACAGAAGGAACAATTACGAGTGCAGATATCGCCCATGATAAGGAAGGTGGCCGTTTTTTCGGCCCAGCAGTGGCCAATATTAGGACAACGGGCACTTTGACAAATAGTATGGAGATTATTCTCTCTGACAATCTTTAGGACAGCAAAGTAATTAGGGTGAGAAGGTATTCTGGTTTTTAACCACCGAGGTTTGGAGCCAACAGGACGATCATGTTTAACCACAAAAAAACCTAAGTTTTCGCAATTTTAAAGTTAGAAAAAAGGTGGAGGTGATCCAAAGTGATTAATATTCCATCTCTCGTTCTCTTTTAAGGCGGCGGCGCATCCTTTTTCTGGCTTGAGCTTCTTTTAAACGACGACGCTCTCCTGGCTTGAGGTAGACTGAATGCTTTTTTATCTCTTTGATAATTGCCTCCTGTTGAACTTTTCTTTTGAAACGCTTCAGGGCACTTTCTAGAGATTCTCCTTCTTCAACAACAACGAAAGCCAATTCTTTTCACCTCCTTACCTTAATAGAGTATTTGATTTATAGATGAATATTTTGGTTTTGTCAAGAGAAGAGAGTCTTGAAAAATGGGCGCCAATAAGTCATTCTGTTAACAAAAATGCATAGTAATCAGAGGAGGAAAAAATGAAAATCCCCTTTTTCCAAGTGGATGCTTTTTCTAGAAAAGTTTTTGGAGGCAATCCAGCAGCAGTCTGCCTTTTATCTTCCTGGCTTGCTGATGAAACTCTTCAGGCTATAGCAGCTGAGAATAATCTTTCTGAGACTGCCTTTCTTGTCCCCCGAGCTAATTCTAACAATAGTTATGAATTGAGGTGGTTCACACCGTTAGTAGAAGTAGATCTTTGTGGACATGCCACTTTGGCTAGTGCTTTTGTTGTTTTTTCTTTCCTTGCTAGTGATTTGTCTTCAGTTTACTTTGCGACTAAAAGTGGGGGCTTAACAGTAATTAAAAAGGGCGAATTGCTTTCCATGGATTTTCCAGCGAGTGAGCCAGAGCCCGTAAAAAGCATTTCTTATCTTCCTCAAGCTCTAGGCGTTGAACCCCAGGAGATATTAAAATCACGAGATCTCTTAGTTGTTTTTCCTGATGAAGCGACTATTAGATATCTGAAACCTGATTTTGAAGAACTAAGAAAGGTTAAAGATGTTTTAGGAATCATTGTTACTGCTAAGGGAGACAATGTTGATTTTGTTTCGAGATTTTTTGCCCCTAATGTGGGTGTTCCTGAGGATCCGGTTACTGGTTCAGCCCATTGTACCTTGATTCCTTATTGGGCTAAGAAATTGGCCAAAAAGCGTCTTCATGCTTGGCAGTTATCCAAGAGGGGAGGAGAATTATTTGGAGAATATTTAGGGGAGAGAGTTAAGATTTCTGGGAACGCTGTTCTTTATGCTCGAGGAGAGTTGTATTTATAGCTTCCTGATTTATTGTTTTGTAATTCAACCTAATAGCAATTACCCAAGCTCTCACGGGGTTAGAGATGTTTCAGGTAGGAATTCAGGGATGGAAGCCCCTCACACCACGAGTTGGCTAAAATGTTTTTATTTATTAAACACGTAGTTGATAATCAAACCCATAATTATTACTCAGCTAGTTGGCCTCCGGCTTGGATAATGGCTTGCCGGGCACCTATTTTCATCGGTTCAATTAAAGGGACGGGAATATCAGAAGGAGTAAGGACGAGAGGAATTTCTGTACAACCGGCGATAATAGCCTCTGCTCCTCTTTTAATTAAAGAGTGGGCTATTTTTATAATGATTTCTTTGGGCTTACCTGTAGTGGTCCCGCACTTTATTCCTCCAATCCCAAAAATAGCTTTCATAACTTTCTTTTGTTCTTGGCTAAAAGGATGTATAACTTCACAACCGATTTTTTTCAGAGCTTGATGAAAAAGTTGTGAGATTATTGTGCCTGAACTGGCCACGATGCCAATAGTTTTTAGTCGGGGGAAGTTAAGTGCCACCCATTTTGAGGTTTCCTCGAGAAGATTGATAAAAGGTAAAGGAGAGTAAGGAAGAATTTCGGGCAAAAAGTAATGAGCAGTTATGCAGGGCATGATAATAAAATCGGCTCCAGCTGCTTGGAGGCGCTGAGTCCCCTCAATCAAGTGGGGAACCGGACTGGGACCTTTGCCGAGAATGGCATCGGTTCGAGGGGGAATTTGGGGAAGATTAAGAAGAACACTGGGGAGATGATCTTGATCTTGGGTTACTTTAGTGTGTTTGATAATCAATTGGAACAAGTAAGCACTGGCTTCGGGTCCCATGCCACCTAAGATGCCAATTGTCTTTTTCATTTTTCTTCCTGGCGCATTAAGTCTTTAATTTTATCTAGAGGAAGGGCTTCAATATGATGCCCATTGTACCCGGTCATTGAAGTGGCCTTAAAAAGTGAATTGAGGATAGCCTCTTCACAGGCCTCCACGGCGGCTAGAAAAAGGGGTGACATTTGGGAGTTGCGGAGCACTTTTTTATTTAGGAAAGGTGTTTTACTGCGATGTGGAATTCTTACTTCAGAAGCGGTGGAGAAAGCGATGGCATAGTCCCCACTTCCGTTGGAATAGAACCCCCCGGTGCGTACAATCCCCAGAAGAGCCCTTTTGGCAAGTCTTTTTAAATTGCGGGAGGAAAGGGGAGCATCGGTAGCCACGATAACCATGCAGGATCCCGGGGAATCATTAGTGAGAATATTTTGTAGATAATATTTCCCTAGCCTAACCCCAACTTGAAAGCCATTTATCTGGAGAATTCCTCCGTGATTAGTTTGAACTAATACCCCGATAGTATAGCCACCCAAAGCTTCAGGGAGCTTTCGGGAGGCAGTGCCAATTCCTCCTTTATAGCCAAAGCAGATTGTTCCTGTGCCTGCCCCTACGGCACCTTCTTCTACCGGGCCTGAGGCGGCCTTTTTGAGCGCTTCAATTACATCTTCCCTGGTTATAACGCGCTGGCGAATATCATTTAACCAGCCATCATTTGTTTCTCCAACAATAGGATTTACAGAGCCAACCTTTTCATTTTCTGGTTGAGCAAGAGTGTATTCAATCAAAGCTTCAGCCGCGACAGGAACACTTAAGGTGTTGGTCAA
>DQWD01000057.1 GCA_011042725.1 Candidatus Aminicenantota bacterium
AGCGGACGACAACACGCCAATGAAGTCTCCTCCACCAACTACATTCTCAAACTGGCCGAGTTAATCGCCACCAAAAAGGAATACCAGGAACTGCTGAAAAAAATAACCCTGGTTCTTCATCCCATGGAAAATCCTGATGGGGCCGCCCTGGCCTATGACCTCCAAAAATTAACACCTCACCACAGTCTTCACGCCGGCCGCTACTCTTCACTGGGGATGGATATCGGCTATCAAGTGGGAGCCAAAAATCCCCTGCTTCCTGAAGCGAAAGTCCGGGGAAGTCTCTTCGCTAAATGGCGGCCTGATATCCATCTAAATCTTCATGGCTATCCTTCCCACGAGTGGGTGCAACAATTCTCCGATTATTCCCCCTACCTTTTCCGGGACTACTGGATTCCCCGAGGTTGGTTTGCTTATGTCCGGGGGATTCAACTGCCCCTCTACCGTCCCTGGAAACAGGCCACCGAAGGCATCATAAAACTAATAGTGGAAGAATTAAACCGCGACCCCCAGATAAAAAAAGCCAATCAAAAATTCTATGACCGCTACTACCGCTGGGCTGCCCGCTGGCAACCTCATTTAGATTACTTGGAGCTTTATGAGGGGGTGAATCTCTATGTGAAGCGGCGTTCCTCCAGGGAAAGCTTGCTTACAGAGCGGCAGAAAATAACCTTTCTGGAAGAAACCCCGGAGCTTATGGACGAAACCGCCCGCGGGGAGTGGCTGGATTTTCTCTGCCGGCAGGGCCTGGCTTATCTCCGGGCACATCTGCGCTTTCTGGCGGAAACCAAGTGGACTATTGTCCGCATTGATGAAGAAAGCAATCAAAGAATCCGGCTTCGCTTTCTCCGGGGACGACCGGGTGAAAAACCTTAATAAATTACAGCTAATGCCTTGCTCTTGACAGGTATTTTGATTAGAATGGGTTCAACAATGAATACGGGGGAGCAAACAATCGCCACGCTGATCTATGGGGATAAAAATTTTCATTCAGAAATATTGAAATACTTGCCGCCGGAAGAAAACTTCAACTTTTTTTTGCTCGAAGCTGAGCCGGAGAAACTGATTCCGGCTTTAAAAGAGAAAAACATCCGTATCCTTCTTCTCCCCTATCCCGGCGAGCTCGCTTCTCTTCTGGAAATATTGAAAAAAGTCAAAAATTTCGACCCTCTCCTGGAAATAATCATCATCGGCCGGGAATTGGACACGGAAAGTAAAGTTCAGCTCCTTAACCAGGGTGCCTCCATTTATGTGGAAACTCCTCTCTCCCCGGAAATCCTGCAAGGTGTCTTCAAACAGATACGGAAAAAATTCTCCATCCGACGGGCTACCTTTCAATTGGAAAAAAAGCTGGAGAAAAAATATTCTTTCTACGGCATTGTCAGCAAAAATCCGGCCATGCTGGAGATTTTCTCCCTGATTGAAAAAATAGCTAATCATTTTACGACGATACTTATCACCGGCGAAACAGGAACAGGAAAAGAAATGATTGCCCGGGCCATCCGCCAGCTATGTGCCACTGCCAACAAAGAACTGGTGATCTGCGATTGTACGGCCATTCCCGAAAATTTGTTCGAATCAGAATTATTTGGGTACAAGAAAGGAGCTTTTACGGGAGCCACACACGATAAAATTGGACTCTTCGAGATGGCTAATCAAGGAATGATCTTTCTCGACGAAATCGGAGAGCTACCCCTTTCCATTCAAGCCAAGCTTCTTCGAGTCATCGAATACCATGAATTTCGCCCCCTCGGTTCTAGTCAAACCAAAAAGGTTAAGGTTAAAATCATTGCTGCCACTAGCCGCAACCTTCGCCAAGAAGTGAAACAAAATCGCTTTCGCGAAGATCTCTTTCACCGACTTAATAAAATTGAGATTCACCTTCCCCCTCTTCGTGAACGACCCGACGATATCCCTCTTTTGGTCCGGCATTTTCTTGAAAAATTTAACCACAAGTTCGACAAATCAATAAAAGGTGTTTCCCGCAACGTCCAAAAGCTTTTCCTCAAATATGATTGGCCAGGGAATATTCGCGAGTTGGAAAATGTTCTGGAAAGAGCAGCCTTAGTGGCTTCCCGAGATTTTATCGACTTAGCTGATTTACCCGAATACCTCCAAAATTATTTCCCCCTTAAATCCAAGAAGTCACCTTTTGCTCATCATGAGCTAGCCAGCCTAGATGAAATGGAAAAAGAATATATTACTTATCTCCTTAATAAAACGAATTTCAACCTCAGGAAAACAGCTCAAATCCTTAGTATTTCCCGAACCACCCTTTATCACAAACTCAAGAAATACAATATTCCCCTTAATCGCTGAACTAAGCGGCCTTGATATGTTCAAATATTGAACAGACAAACAAAGTAAACCCAACTTATTGATATTAATACAATTAGCTAAGAAGTAAAATATATGTTCATTTATTGAACACTTAAAAAAGGTCTTTTCCTTCCCTCCAACTTTTTAACTCTTTTATTATCAATTAGTTAACATTCCCTCCTTTTTGGCCTTCTTCTTGCATTTATTTCAGGTGAGACCAAAGCAAGGAGGTAAAAATGAAAAAAATTAGTCATAAATGGCTAAAATTAATCATGACCTGCTTAATCAGCCTGATTTTCATGGGCTCTTCTCCTCTTGTATCTCTAGGAAAAGAAAAAATAAATTCTCCTTCAGATTATTCTTTTTCCATCCCTGAATTTTCCTTAACCTCTCAGTCATCTCCCACTTTCTCCCTTGAATTGCAGCCGGTGACCCCGCTTCCCGAATTAAAGCCAGAGGAAGACTCAACACCTATCCCACTAATACCTAAAAGCGACTTAACCAAGAAGCCTCCCCATCCTGAGACTTTTTTCAAGCCTTACCTGCAAACAGAAAAAATTGAAAACGCATTTTTCACTTCGACATTAATTACCCTCTCCTTATTGAATGTAGCTGATTTTCTCAGCACCAACAAAGCTCTGCAGTATGAAGGCTTACAAGAAGGCAACCCTCTCCTCCAACCGTTAGTTAAAAATAAAGTAGCTTTTGGAGTAGTGAAAGCGGGGCTTACCTATTTGAATTACCAACTTTTAAAAAAAGTTCATCGCCATAATAAAACGGTTGGTTGGATCCTTTCCACTTTGAGCAATGCAGTTATGGGCTATGTCGTCTGGCACAATCTGAAGATGATTAAGAAAGCCCAAGCACATTTAGCGCATTAATTTCTGAAGGAGGCCGTTCCAAATGCCCGAATTATCTAAAAAAGAAACAGCAACTGATTATTTATCCCGTTATCTTCGTCATAGCCAGCAAAATCCCTACCGGCGGCGGCTACCTACTCTCAGGGAACTAAAAAGAGATTATATCCGTTTCTGCTTGATGTTGACCGGTGAGAACTACCAAGAAGCTGCCCGATTATTAAAGATAGACCCTCAACTTTTAAAAAAATATATCTTAACAAAAATTAGTTCTTCTTAACTGGGGCAATACATTTTACTTTTCCAGGTATAGTCTTTCATTGTTTTCTTTACACTTGGTTTACTTTTCAATATAATTCCTACAGACAACATTGATTATTGATCCAATTTAAAAGGAGGATTTTGTGAAAAAAGCCCCAACTATATTCATTATTTTATTAATTTTGATCGCTGGTCTCTCCCCTCTTCTAGCTCAAAACACAGCTGATATTTTAAAGAAAATGATCGATGCCCAAGGCGGAGAAAAACTTCTTTCTTCCATCAAAGACTCAACCATGTCAGGAACGATGGAGATGATCCAGATGGGTCTTACCGGTTCGTTAACCATGTATCAGAAAGAACCCAACCTGATGCGAATGGACGCCGAAGTGATGGGCATGACCATCACCCAAGCCTTCGATGGAGAAAAAGCCTGGATGATCAATCCCCAAACAGGGGCCGCTGAGGAATTGCCCCCAGAAGCCGCCGATGATATTCGCCGCCAAGCTTTAGGGAATGATGCCCTTCTTCATCCTGAAAAATACGGCATCTCTTACAATTATAAGGGTAAAGAACAAATAAATGGCAAAGATTATTTTGTTTTAGAACAGGCTTTTTCTGACGGATTTAAAGCTACCCTCTATATCGACCCCGATACCTACTTGGTTTACAAAACAAAAGCTCGAACAACCAACCAGATGGGTATCGAAGTGGAAGCCGAAACAATTATGTCCGAATATAAAAAAATCGAAGGTATGCCTGTCCCCCAGAAATTAACCATCCTTCAAGACGGGGAAGAATTCATGACCATGACTATTACCGAAGTAAAATTTAACACCGGCCTCGAAGACTCGTTCTTCAAAATTCCTGATCAACCTTAAATTCTAAAAATTCCCGTTTAATTCTCCTCGATGGCCGGGGAAAATTTCACTAGAAAATTCAGAATTGTTGTTATACTTTTCCTTGGTTTCCTCTGTTTACAATTTTCCAGCTGTGCCGTCAACCCAGTCACTGGAAAAAAAGAGATTATTTTTTTCTCTGAAGAATCAGAAATTAAGCTCGGCCAACAAACTGACCAAGAAATTAGAGCTCAATTTGGTGTTTACGAAGACTCTCGCTTGACTAATTACTTACAGAGAGTAGGTCAAGCCCTCGTTCCTCACACCCATCGGCCTCATCTTAATTATCAATTTACCATCCTCAACGTACCCTTAATTAATGCCTTTGCTGTTCCTGGAGGATATATCTATGTCACCCGGGGGCTTCTAGCTGCTCTAAACTCCGAAGCAGAGCTAGCCTTAGTTCTCGGTCATGAGCTGGGGCATATTAATGCTCGCCATAGTGTCAAAAAATTAAGTCAAGTCATGATCGTCCAGATAGGCTTGGCTGTCGCCGGGGCCTTAAGCGAAACAATGGCCAAGATATCCGGTTTGGCTGGTATTGGCCTTCAACTTCTTTTTCTTAAATACAGTCGCGATGATGAACGGCAAGCCGACGAGTTGGGAATACTTTATGCCCGGCAGAGCGGGTATAATCCAGAAAAGATGATCAGTTTTTTCACTACCCTCGAAAAATTAGGTGACCTTTCCGGAGGCCATCAACTCCCTGGGTTTCTCTCCACTCACCCTTTAACATCAGAGAGAATCCAGAGAGCAAAAAGTCTCCTCCACCCTGAAGACTCTAAACTTAAAATAGGCTATTCAAGTTATCTTCAGCAACTAGACAAACTTATTTTTGGCGAAGATCCTCGTTATGGTTTTGTGGAAGGGAATACTTTCTATCATCCCCATTTCCGCCTTCAAATTTCTTTTCCAGCCCAATGGAAAATAGTAAAACAGCCAAAGCAGGTTTCCTTTACTGCCCCTGACCAACAAGCAGGGTTCATCATTCAAGGGGAGGAGTCTACCGCCAATCTTGAAGCTTACGCTCAACAAAAAGCCGCCCAACTAGAGCAAGGAATTGTGATTTCCCAGGGAACAGAGAACTTAAACGGTGTTATTTCTTTCCAGCAAACCATAAAATTAACCACCTCAGAAAATTCGACCATTATTCTCCGCCAGAATTTTGTCCGTCAAGATCGCTTCATCTTCACCCTCTCGGCGGTGGCCGAAGAAGACAAATATCCTGGTTATCAAGATGATTTCCAGTTTATTACTTTCTCTTTTCGCCGCTTGACCGACAGCCGTTATTTAAATCGCCAACCACGGCGTTTAGTCCTCATCAAAGCTAATGGGCACTCTTCTCTCCGGCAAATTTTCCAGAAAGCTAATACTCCCCACTCGCTTTGGGAAAAATTGGCTATCATGAACGCGATTACTCTAGACGAGAAGCCTCCCCGCGGGAGATTAATCAAATTAGTTAAGTGATTAATCCTTGCGGCCT
>DQWD01000046.1 GCA_011042725.1 Candidatus Aminicenantota bacterium
CTCCAGATAAAAACTGGCTCCTTAAGCCGGAGTGAACGAGTGGCCAAATATAATCGTTTGCTCGAGATTGAAGATGAATTGGGAGATCAAGCTGTGTTTGCCGGCTTAAAACCTTACCAATCTTTCCTCGACCAAGCCTCTTGATCATCAAGATTAAATATAACCGGGAAGGGCAAAGCAAAATTAGAGCCAACAAGCGTGAATAACAAAAAGCCAAAAGAAAGGGAAACTCTCTCGGGTATCCCGGTTAAAATTGTCTATGAGCCCTCTGATTTAACGGGGTTTAACCCTTCCCAAGATTTGGGCCAACCCGGAAATTTCCCCTTTACTCGGGGCATCCACTCCGACATGTACCGGGGTAAACTGTGGACAATGCGTCAGTATGCCGGGTTTGGCACCGCCGAGGAAACCAATCAACGTTTTCTTTACCTTCTCTCCCAGGGGCAAACTGGCTTAAGCGTAGCCTTTGATCTGCCCACTCAACTGGGGCTCGACTCTGATGATCCGCGGGCTCAGGGAGAAGTAGGCAAAGTGGGGGTGGCCATCGACTCCCTCGAAGATATGGAGCGACTCTTTCAGAACATACCTCTCGACAAAGTCAGCGTCTCGATGACGATCAATGCTCCCGCGGCGATAATATTAGCCATGTATTTGGCTTTGGCTAAAAGAAGAGGAATTCCCTGGTCTCGTTTAGCTGGCACCATTCAAAATGATATTCTCAAAGAATACATTGCCCGCGGCACTTACATTTTTCCGCCTCGACCTTCGCTGCGGTTGATTGTTGATACCATCGCTTTCTGCCAACAAAACGTACCCCGTTGGAATACGATGAGTATTTCTGGATACCACATCCGAGAAGCCGGGGCTACCGCTGTCCAGGAACTAGCCTATACTCTCGCCAACGCCATTACCTATCTTCAGGGAGCCGTCCAGGCGGGGCTAGATCCCGAAAAATTTGTTCCCCGTCTTTCATTTTTCCTAGCTTCTCATAATAATTTTTTCGAAGAAATAGCTAAATTCAGAGCCGCCCGCCGACTCTGGGCAAAAATTACCCGTCATAAATTTGGTCTACAGAATGAAAAAGCCTGGAAATTCCGTTTTCACACCCAAACCAGTGGATCTACTTTAACTGCCCAACAACCGGAGAATAATGTCGTCCGGGTCACTCTTCAGGCCTTGGCGGCTGTTCTGGGGGGAACACAATCTCTGCATACCAACTCTCGTGACGAAGCCTTGGCCCTCCCTGCCGCCGACTCAGCTCGGATTGCTCTTCGAACCCAGCAAATAATCGCCTACGAGACCGGAGTTCCCGACACCGTTGACCCTCTGGGTGGGTCTTATTTTTTAGAAAAGCTGACCAACCAAATAGAGGAAAAAATCGAGGAAGAGTTGGCCAAAATCGAACAAATGGGCGGAATGATCAAAGCCATTGAAATTGGTTATGTTCAGAAAAAAATTCAAGAAAGCGCCTACTCTTACCAGAAAAAAATTGAAACCAAGGAACAATATATTGTGGGCCTAAATGTTTTCCAGAATGAACAAGAAAAAATCAACTTCGATCTCTATCATCCCCAAGATAAACTGGAAAAAGAACAAATAAAAAAACTAACCAAGTTTCGTTCCCGCCGTCAGCCTCACTCTCTTCAGGCCGCCTTAGAAGCAATTAAAGAAGCGGCGCAAGGGTCGGCCAACTTAATACCTTGCTTTATCCACGCGGTGGAAGAAGGAGCTACTTTGGGAGAAATTTCGCAAGCCCTTAAACAAATTTTTGGTGTCTATCAAGAAGAAGGCTTCTAGGATATCAAGATGATTATGATTTCTTGGAGAAAAAAAGAGCTAATGGGGCTATTGCTTATTCTTGTCACGTTCGGTAGCCCCCTTTTCGGAGTTGATCGACTGACCTCCTTGCAGATTAAAAGAGAAATCCGCCAAATTGAAAACGATGTTCTCCAAATTCGCCGTTTTCTTCATATGAACCCTGAACTAAGCGCCGAAGAATTTGAAACAACCAAACTGATTGCTACCAAGCTCCTGGCTTTGAACTTGGACCTTCATTCTTCCGAAGCTCGAACGGGAGTAACCGCTGTTTTAAGAGGCGAAAACGAAGGAGCAACCATTGCTTTTATCGTCCCTATCAATGCTCAACCTTTTGATGAGCAAAATTCTCTCTCTTACCGTTCATTAAACCCCGGGGCCATGCATGCTTGTGGTAACGATG
This sequence comes from Candidatus Aminicenantota bacterium, assembly GCA_011042725.1. Lineage (GTDB taxonomy): Bacteria > Acidobacteriota > Aminicenantia > Aminicenantales > Aminicenantaceae > JdFR-80. The sequence goes on from DQWD01000046.1 coordinate 2,219, forward strand.
TCCATATTGCTATTGCCCTCGGCACAGCGATGGTGCTCAACAAATTAAGAGACAAAATTCCGGGTAATATAAAATTCATCTTCCAGCCTGGCGGAAAAACACAAGCCAATGATTATTCGGGAGCCAAAATGATGATTGACCAAGGCGCCTTGGACAACCCACCGGTGGGGGCCGCCTTATCGCTGCAAATTTGGCCGGCAGAATTAGGTAAAATCTATTTTTCCTCGGGAACGGTTCTAGCTGGGGAAGAAGAGATAACCATTCACCTCCAAGCCGATAAAAATCGCCTTGCCCCTCCTGAAGCTCCCGACTTGATTGCCGCTGCCGCCTGGTTAATTGGTTCATTCCAGCAAATAGCCTCCCGCGAAATACCATCCACCGAGCCTTATCTCATCTACATGGGTAAAATCCATGGCGGAAATAGACCTCAAGAGCAGCCTCCGCAAGTAGCCATAGAAGGGATTATTCGCTACCTTCAACCTTCAACTCAAGCCACTCTCCATCGCCTCCTGAAAGAATTAAGTTCTAGCCTAACCAATTTGTTCCATACTCAATGTCGAATAACTTGGAACTCCAAAATCCCCCCTCTTTATAATCATCCCGAATTGGGAGAAATTCTGGAGCCTAGCTTAATTCATCTCCAGGGCAAAGAAAACATTATTAATACTTCTCCTCTTCTTTTTACCCATGATTTTAGTCAATACAGTCAAAAAATACCGGCCTTTCTCCTATTTCTAGGAGCCCTGCCCTCTTCGAAGAAGCCGTCCTTTCGCTTCCTTCCTCATCCTGATTTCCTCCCCAATGAACAAAGTATTTTTCTAGGAATTGAAATAATGTCTCATCTCCTTCTGGACCTTTTGGCCAAGCCCACAGTCTCGTCTCCCTCCGCCATAATCCATTAGTGATTTCGTTAATGATTTAGTCATTTAATTTCTCCCTAATCACCAGCCTCGCCAAGGTCAATTTTTCACCCTTGCCCGGCAATTAGTTAGCCCTTCAGCCGTTGAGTACGAATTTATTGATTTTTTCTTTTTAGAATCCCCTCTCATCTATTTTCAAGGCCAAAGGGAGACATTGATGAATCAATTTCCCCCTAACAAGCGTCTATTCTGATGTCCTTTAGCTGAAAATAAAGCCCGACCATGAAACGGCCTCTCTTTTGGTTAAGCATCTTGCTCGTCCTAGGTATCATTGCCGGCCGCTATCTTCATCTTGATGTTAATCATTGGTTCCTTCTGTTCTGTGGGCTTCTTTTCCTGGCTTGGTTTTTTTTCTTCTTGGCTTCAAATAAATTAAGCCTTTTTTTTCTATTTCTCTCCTCTCTCACTTTAGGCGGAGGTTTATTCACCTATCACCAAAACGATTTCCAATCCTCACCTCTCTTTCGTTTTTCCGGGGAAGATTATCTTGACTTTAGAGGAAAGATACTCCAAACTCCTACCAAATCTTCCCGCTTCGTGAACCTTAAAGTCCAAGTAAAAAGCTTGTCCATGCCGCACACGCATCAAAACGTTCAAGGCCGACTCAAGTTAACTTTGCCTTGCACGGCAGACGCCCGCCGGTTGGAATTGCTTCTTCCTGGAGACGAGATTGAATTTGGAGCCCGCCTCCTCCCTCACCAAAGCATGGTTAACTTTTCATCCCCAGATCCTTATTTTCTCCTCCAACTCCAAGGCATCCACCGGCGAGCCTTCACCAAATCCAGTATCTTGGTGAGAGTGGTTGAGCAAGGCAACCAAAAACACTTTTTCCATTTGAGGCGGTTGGCTTCTTCTTTAAGGGTCCGAGCCCGGAAGGTGATTGAAGAGAATTTCTCCACCGCCCATCAAAACCGGCTTCGACCAGCCGGAGCCATCCTTTTGGCTCTTCTTCTTGGAGAAAGAGAACAAGTCTCCCCGGAACAAGTTCGTCAACTCCAAGAAGCGGGTTTATTCCACCTTTTGGCTATCTCGGGAGCTCATTTGGCGATCATTACTTATTTTCTTTTTCTCTTTTTTCGGCTTTTTGGACTCCCCAAACGAGTATGCCTTGCTCTCCTGATCCCTTTGATTGTTTTTTTTGTGCTTTTCATCGAAGAAAGGCCCTCCGTACTAAGAGCAGCCACAATGACAATTCTTTTTCTAAGTGGAAAATTAATCTGGAAAAACACCGATCTCCGGAACACTTTAGGGGCCAGTGCCTTTTTCCTCCTCCTGCGTAATCCTTCGTCTCTTTTTAACCCAGGGTTTCAACTGACTTTTGGGGCCACTCTGTCTATCATCATCTTCTTTTCCCCTCTCCGAAAACACTTGCCTTCTCTTCCATGGCGAATATCCGATCTCTTGGCCCTCACCGGTGCTGCTCAATTGGGAGTACTTCCCATCCTGGCTCATCATTTTCACCGGTTAACTCTTATTGGCTTCCTCCTTAATTTGCCGGCTGTTCCCCTGGTGGGGATAATCATGGGCCTTGGATACCTGACGCTCCTTCTATCTTTTCTGCCCCATTTTATCCACCAAGGCCTCGTCTATTCCCTCTCGCTCATCACTAACATTTTTATTAACCTCGCTCATACCAGCCAGATAATTGACTTTTTAACTTGGCGTTGTCCCTCGCCTTCCGGGTTGATAAGCTTAAGCTATTATATTTTTCTCGGAGCCATTTTCCTTTGTCGACCAAAAAAACTGCGGGTAATAGCCATTCTCCTTTTCTTAATTACTCTCTTCGTTATGATCAACTATCCTTTCTCCTCCCCTTCGCCCACCCTCCGGGTCACTTTCCTCGATGTGGGCCAAGGACAATCGATTCTCGTTGAATTTCCAGGCCGCCAAAAAATGCTCATTGACGGAGGAGGCCTCATTGGCAGTCAGTACGATATTGGCGAGAACGTTATTTCTCCTTTTCTCTGGCACCAAAGGATTAAGACCATTGATTATCTTGTGCTCACTCATGCCCATCCTGATCATTTCTTAGGTTTGCTGTCGGTGGTTCAGAATTTTAAAATTAAAAATTTCTGGACGGTTTCCTATTCCTTTCCAGATCCTCTCTTCCAGAAATTAATTAATCTCCTCTCTTCGCGAACAAAAAGAGCAAGATTATTTAAAGGAAAAGAATTCCGGATAAATGGCGTCGGGCTTCGGGTTCTTTCGCCCTCCTTGGCTGAAATTACCGATAATCCAAGAACCCTCAATGACACTTCCCTTGTGCTGCGGCTTACTTATAGCCCAGTCTCGCTTCTTTTTCCAGCCGACATAACCAAGGCGAGCGAAGCAAAGCTGGTCATGGAAGAGGCAAACCTGGCAGCTGATATTCTGCAGGCACCTCACCATGGAAGCCGCACCTCAAGTCATGAAGAATTTTTAACCGCTGTCAACCCAATCATAGCGGTAGCCTCCGCCGGTTCCAATTCTCCTTTTTTACCTCACCCCGAGGTCAAGAAAAGATACCACCAAAAAGGAATAATTTTTCTGGCTACTCCGCAAACAGGAGCAGTAGAAATCACTGTCTTTAAAGAATATCTTTCCCTGCGCACAGCTAAATCCAAAGAGACTTATCGACTTGTCTATGCTCCCTGGAGCTGGTAATCGTTTTTTC
>DQWD01000363.1 GCA_011042725.1 Candidatus Aminicenantota bacterium
GGTCTCTGCTCTGCCTGATTTTTTCCCCCGAGAAGATGCTCCAAAAGGAACTCGCACCCGGCTTGACCTGGGCGGTGGATGGAAGTTTAGGCGCCTCGGCCAGCAAGAATGGTGGCCAGCCAGAGTGCCTGGTTGTGTTCATCTTGATTTGCTGGCTCAGGGTTTAATTCCTGATCCATTTTATCGCAACAACGAAAACAAAGTTCAATGGATTGAAAAAGAGGATTGGGAATACGAGCATGATTTTAATTTTTCCCGGAATATAAACCAGAGAGAGAAAATTGAACTTGTTTTTGAGGGGTTGGATACCTTGGCCACTATTTTTCTCAACGGGAAGCAAATTGGTCAGACGGATAACATGTTTCGTTGTTATCGATTTGAGGTTACTAAAATAATAAAACGAGGTAGAAATAATTTGAGAGTTTTGTTTGCTTCTCCCGTCAAGAGACAGCAAGAATTGGCCCGGCGGCAGAGTTATCAACTTCCGGGTAATGCTCCCCACTTACGCAAAGCAGCCTATCAATTCGGATGGGACTGGGGTCCAAGGTTAGTTGCGAGTGGTATTTGGCGTCCGGTGTATCTTGAGATTTGGAGCGGAGCCAGGATTCAGAGTTTTAACTGGATAACCAAATCTTTGGCTGAGGATGAAGTAAAAGCCGAATTAGAAATAGAAATAATCGGGCAGCAAGAGTTTAGTGGCTGGTTGGAAGTCAGATTACAGGGGAATCAAGAATTGACTTTCCGATTTCCTCTTCGTCTTAAACCGGGTTGGAATCAGCGGCGGTTTCCCTTGAACATTCCCCATCCCCAGCTTTGGTGGCCAAGGGGAATGGGAAAACCCTATCTTTATCAACTAGAATTAACCTTAGGGAGGGAGAATAGAGTTCTTGACCAACTGAAACGAAAAATTGGCCTGCGGATTCTGTGCCTGGTTCGAGAGCAAGATAAGTGGGGCCATAGTTTTTATTTTGAGATTAACGGACGGCCTCTTTTTGCTCGTGGCGCCAACTGGATTCCAGCGGATTCTTTTCCTCCCCGAGTAACCGCGGAAAAATACCGGCAGTTGCTGACGGCTTGCGTCGAAGCTAACTTTAATTTCCTCCGGGTGTGGGGCGGGGGGATTTATGAAGATGACTATTTCTATGACTTATGTGATGAGCTTGGCCTGCTTGTCTGGCAGGATTTTATGTTCGCTTGTACGTTAGTTCCCGGGGATGAAGATTTTGTGACTAATGTTCGCCTGGAAGCCGAAGACCAGGTGCGACGCCTGCGTTATCATCCCTGCTTAGCCCTGTGGTGCGGAAATAATGAAAGCGAAGAAGGATGGTTCCATTGGGGCTGGAAGGAGAATCTGCCTTCTCAAGTGGGGGAGGATTATCAACAAATATTTCATCACCTGTTGCCAACTGTTGTGCGGAAACTTGATCCTGAACGACCCTACTGGCCGAGTTCTCCCCATTCGGAACTAATTGGTCAACCTCGCTCCGAACTTTCTGGAGATGGGCATTACTGGGGGGTCTGGCATGGGCAAGAACCCTTCTCGTCTTACCTGGAGGTCAACTCTCGCTTTTTAAGCGAGTTTGGCTTTCAATCTTTTCCTCCTTGGCAGACGATTAAAATCTTTTCCCAGCCGGATGACTGGAATGTGGCTTCTCCGGTTATCGAGCAACACCAGAAGCATCCTATCGGGAATAAACTAATTCTCAGTTATTTGATTGACCACTTCCGGCTTCCCTCAGATTTTGCTAACTTGGTCTGGCTTTCCCAGGTTCTCCAGGCAGAAGGGATGAAGCTTGGAGTTGAACACTGGCGGAGTAATCGTCCTCGAACCATGGGAACTCTTTATTGGCAATTAAATGATTGCTGGCCGGTTATATCTTGGTCAAGCCTTGATTATTATGGGCGATGGAAAGCTCTTCATTATTTTGCGCGCCGTTTTTTTTCGCCATTGCTGGTGGCGATAATAAAGAGAAAAGCTGATTTGATAGTTTATGGGATTTCTGATTTGGGTCACCATTGGTCAGGAAGACTGGTTCTCCAATTGTTAGCTTATTCTGGTGAACTCATCTGGAAAGAAGAAAAATTGGTTACTATTCCTTCGGATACAAGCCTGGAGTTATGGAGAAAGTCACGGGAAAAAATATTGACTAACTTCTCGCCCGAAGATGTTTATCTAGTGGCTGAATTGATTCCCCAGGACAGGCAACTTAAGAATGACGTTAAAAAGGAGGTTAGCCAAAGTGACCAGGCTTCTATGATCTATGGCCTGGATTACAGTCGAAATATCTATCACTTTTCACCGTTAAAAAGAATAGAATTACCCCAGCCTCAACTTTCAGTAAAGAGCCGCCAAGTTGGTCACCACCTACTTATTGAGATTTCCACGGACAAGTTGGCCAAATATGTTTACCTTGAAGCTGAAAATATAGAGGGAAGATTTAGTGATAATTTTTTTGATCTTCTCCCTGGGGAAAGTAAAATCGTCTTGTTTTATCCTCGAAACCCCCGCACTCTATCTGAATTTGAAAAATCCCTCCGGATTTTATCCTTACGAGATACGTATTAGTTCCTTCTGACTGCTCAACTCAACTTAGAGTTTTTTATAGTCGATTCCTTTTGCTTTTCTTGAGGACGGAGAAACTAGTTCCTTGGTTTTTTTAGCGCTGAGGAAAGAGTTTTTTTCGTTGCCTGAACAGCGATTATCAGAAAATTTATATAGGAAAAGAGAATTATAGATAATTTAAAAATAATATTTTCCTCCATAGTGGGGGGATTAATCTCTTCTAGTCACACAAGAGGGAAGAGAACCATAAATAATTATGTTATAATCTAAAAAATTAAAAAAGCGAGCAAAAAATCATGGCCCCACGAGGCAAAGAGAATGATAATTTTAGTCGTTCCCGGGGATAGGCAAGGGGCCTGGAAGGCCGAGAGGGAAAAAGGGATGACTTTTCAGGAGTGATCAAATGAATTCAATTAACCTCGAGATAAGGCCAATTTCTTATCAAGAGAAAGTTGAAGAACGACGGCAATTACTTCGTCGTCAGGGCTTTCTTTCGCGGTTGCAAAATCGCGATTTTAAGCTTTGGTTTCCGGAACTAAAACCCGAAATCTTAGACCGATTGGGGTGGTTGGATTTACCGGAAAGATCGGCTAAGATTATTCCCCAATTAAAGAAGTTTGCCGAAGAAATCAAAGAAGATGGAATAGAACAGATTATTCTCTTGGGAATGGGGGGATCTTCTTTAGCAGTTGAAGTATTTGCCCATTCTTGGGCTTCCTTAAACGCTCCGATTCCGCTCCAAGTTTTGGACTCGACCCATCCTCGAATCGTAGCTCAAGTAGGCCAAGAAGGTCAAAATCACAAAACTTTATTCATTGTTTCCAGCAAGTCGGGGACAACCATCGAAACATTGTCTTTATTTCGTTATTTTTGGGAGTTGAAAAAGAGAGAAAGTGAATTTCCGGGATCGATGTTTGTGGCCATCACTGACGAAGGTACTCCCCTCGAGAAGCTCGCCTTGGAAAGAGGTTTTCGAGCTGTTTTTCATGGTTCACCGGATGTGGGGGGACGATTTTCTGCTCTTTCGGTGTTTGGACTTCTGCCGGCCGCTCTCTTAGGGATTGACTTGGAAAAACTGATCGAAGTGGCTCAAGAAGAAAAAAAAGAAATATTTAATTTGGCCCAGCCTTCGCCAGAAGTTAGTCGCCGAGACGTCTTAATTTACCCTGCTCTTCTTGGTTCAATGGTGGCCCAGCGAGATAAAATTACTTTTTTTGCTTCCTCCGAGTTAGTAAGTTTCCTTGATTGGTTAGAACAATTGCTAGCCGAGAGCTTAGGCAAGGATGGACAAGGTTTAATTCCCATAATTCAAGAGCCGGCTTTGGAACCAGGGATGATTGGCCCGGATCGTTTGATCATCAATTTTGCTCTCTCAGGAGATAAAGATCTAGCATCATCACCAATGAGTGAGTTATTGACTCAGGTAGATTGTCCGCAATTATTCATAACCTTGCCTGATATTTATTGCCTCGGAGCAGAAATGTTCCGCTGGGAAGTTAGTGTGGCCCTTTTGGGCTCGATTTTAGGCGTTCATCCTTTTAATCAACCTGATGTGGCTTTGGCCAAAGTTTTAACGCGGGAAATGTTGGAGAAAGGTTTTTCTTCGTCTTCTCCCTTGCCAGCCGTAGCTCTCGATAAGGAAAAAGACCTGGTCGCCCAGTGGGGCCAATGGCTTGAATCTATAGAGCCCGGCGATTATGTTGGCCTTCAAGCCTTTTTACCTCCGACCGAGGATACCAAGGATTTGTTATCAGAATTAAGGAAAATAATCCTCACTACGACGAAAGCCCCCACTTCCCTGGGATTCGGACCGCGGTTTCTTCACTCCACCGGGCAGTTACATAAGGGAGGACCAAACAAAGGCGTGTTTTTGCAGCTTATCGATAGCCCGGAAGAGGAGGTGCCCATTCCCGAGACTCCCTATTCTTTTGGACAATTGATACGCGCCCAGGCAGATGGAGATTTCCTGGCTTTAAAACAAAGGGGAAGGCGGGTTCTTCGGGTTCACCTTGGAGAAGAAGCAGGACAAGGTTTGGCTCAATTGATAAGGATAGTGAGTGCTCATTTCCTCTAATAAGAGAAAAGGTTTGGGGTTACTGGGGGTAATTAGGCGAAGTGTTAATTGGGCGAAATTAAAATTTTACTTGCCAAGATCAAGAAGTTTTATTAGTCTCGTTATCTTTAAAGTTATTTTGGAGATATTGCTTCAACCTATCCAAATAATTTGGCCAAAGAGAGAGCGGAATAAAGATGAATGTTTTCCATCTCCTTCTCCTTTTAGGAGCAGGAATTGTAGCCGGATTTATTAATGTTAATGCTGGGGGTGGCTCAAGTCTGACTCTGCCTCTTTTAATATTTTTAGGCCTTGATGGAGCTTTGGCTAATGGAACAAATCGAGTGGCCATTTTTATTCAGAATATATTTGCGGTTTCTTCCTTTCGTCAACAAGGAGTTCATGAATTCAAGAAGAGCTTGAGGTTGGGATTATTAACTTTGCCAGGAGCCGTCATTGGGGCCCTAGTAGCTGTTCGCCTTAATAATCTTCTCTTTCAGAAAATCTTGGCTGTGGTTTTACTGCTGATTGTGGTGTCGGTTTTGTTTTCTCGTTCTTACCAGGAAAAAGGCAAGAGAGTTTTTCAACAACCAAGTCCCTGGCTTTACCCCGCTCTTTTTGCGGTGGGGTTTTATGGTGGATTTCTTCAAATCGGGGTAGGGTTTATCTTTATGGCTATTCTTTATCATCTTTTGCGCGTGGATTTAGTTCGGGTCAACATGCATAAAGTTTTTATCATCCTTATTTATACTTTGCCCGCTTTAATTGTTTTTTCTTTGACAGGAAACGTGAATTGGGGATATGGTTTAACCTTGGCTGCTGGAAATGCTTTGGGGGCTTGGTGGGGGGCCCAGCTAGCGGTCAAGAAGGGAGAAAAAGTAATCAAGATTATTCTCGCCGTGGCCATTATCCTCATGTCCAGCAAATTGTTGGGGGTTTAAGTTTAAGTTGGGGTCGGGCCGCGCTATCTAATTGATATTATAGAAGTTACCATGTTTTTACCCCCTAATTAAAAGCCTAAAAAGCGATTTTTGGCCTCCAAAATTGCGTTTAAAAGATTTTTTGTCTTAATAAGGAAAAGTAGAAAAATTAAAATTGCTAATCTAGCTTGAAAAACTAAACCAATATTTTTTTTTACAAAGAGAAAGGA
>DQWD01000299.1 GCA_011042725.1 Candidatus Aminicenantota bacterium
CGGACGAGTCCAAATAGACTGTCATCACAGACCCGGTTTACCCACACATAATTTTGGAGAAACTCTCGCGCTTCTCGAGAATCACCGACTTGAAAACATTCCTTGGTTTTATTAAAACTATCATCAACGGCTTCCTCGACTTTGACCAACTTCTCTTCAAATTCCCCTCCATGGAGTTTGCCGGGATGGTTAAGGGCCAGCTCCACAATGTTTTTCGTGTAATCCCCAATCCGTTCAATATCAATGATGATGCTGACCAGAATCAAGCCTGAAGTCAGTCGCTCTCCTCCCGAAACAGTTAAATAATTAAACACATTGCGTCGCACCTCGCGCTCAAATCGATTTATCTCTGAATCCAAATCATAGATGTCAAATTTAATCTGAGTATCCTCTTTGTGACGGAGAGATTCTTTAGCTTCCAAATACATTTTCCGGGTAATTTCAAGCATCTCAAAAGAACGCTGATAGGCTTTATCCATAAGGGTATCTTTTTTAAAAATCGCTAACCATCGGCGAAACATTTTTTCCTCCTCTTTTATCTTAAAAAACTAATAATCAAGACAGGAATAATAAAGAAAATAATAATGACATAAATGATGGGGAAATACCGATAACGCATGGATGCTTGGGAAAATTTCTCCGCCAACATTACCGGAATTTTCTTCAATGGCCACCAGACCACTATGCCCGAAATATTAAACAACAAATGGGAAAAAGCCACGATAATGGCGGCTAAGTTTTGGGTCGCTAAAGCAGCTAGGATGGCCGTCACAGTGGTCCCCACGTTGGCACCTAAAGTATAAGGAAAAATCTGGGTGATAGTCAAAAGACCAGCTCCGGCCATCGGAACGACCAGCGAAGTAGTAATCGAACTACTCTGGACTAAAGCCGTTAGTCCCAGGCCAACAAACAAGGCTCGCCACGGAGTTTTGAATAAAAATCGATCAAACCAGGCGGCTACTTTCTTGATAACTAAACTTTTTAAGGCGGCCACCATTTGAGTTAAAGCAAGAATAAGAATAATCAAAGATAAGGGAAAAAGAATCCAGGGATGAGGACCAATAACTGATTCCAAGCCTTCTACTACCGGATGAGTTAAAGCTTTGATGGGACTCAGCAGCTTGAGTCCCCCCGTGTTTTGAAATTGCTCACCTAAGAAGGTAGCTCCAATTCCCAGAAAATTCGTGTAATACTGAAGGGGGAAAAAGATAAGCACCGAAAGAACATTAAAAAAGTCATGGACAATGGCCGCTGAAAAAGCTCTTTGAAATTCAGCCCGGCGGTTAATATGAGCCAGAGAAACTAAAAGATTTGTTACCGAGGTTCCAATATTCGCCCCCATGATAATCGGGATGGCATTAGAGACAGTCAAGGCGCCGCCACTAACCATGCCCACCACAATTGAGGTGGTTGATGATGAAGACTGGATAATCGAGGTGGCCAAAATCCCGATAAATAATCCCACCATCGGATTAGAAGTAGTTTGAATTAAAGATTCAGCCAGACCTCGCCCAAACATCTTCAAAGATGCGCCCATCAACTCCAGGCTGAATAAGAATAAATAGATAAATATCAGCAATTTAAATAAAGCAAGAAAAGAAGGAGGGTTTTTGTAGATATCAAAGAAGGTGCGCTTTTGTTTCATTTTTTCTCTTGTTGATAATTGGTAAATATATTATTCATTAGGCCCTGAAAACCCTGATCTTAGCTAGAATTGAAAGTATCTTTAAGTCGGATATATACAATTTTTTTCACTGCTGGTCAATAAAAAAAAGGGCAAGCCTTTGTAGTCAGCCAGGTTCTTTTTGCTGCGACTTTGTGGTTTGAAATTAGCTTAGTTGCCATCCGGTTAAGTCAGATTATAGATTAATTAAAGTGTTGGGGCTTAAGCAACTTTTCTAAATATTTTATTATCTTCGGTTCACCGGTTAGCATCTCCAAAACCGCGAGGGAAAATGGTGACTGGCACCTTATTTTGGCCTGGATAATTCTCAAAAAAATAGGGTAAATAGGTGAACTGTCACCAGTTTTTTCTCCTTCTTGACTTTAAAGTTTACTTAATTATATTAGAAAGGGTGGGGAAAACGACAGAATAGGCAAATTTAGGCGATTTTCATTTCAAATTAAAGGTTTTAAAACTGAAAAGAGACTTATTAACTACTAGGCCCCCCGATAACACCAAAGATTACAGCCTTCAGATAAAAAAGTTACGCCAAAAGATTAAAGAACTGGAGAGTTGGATCAAGGCCCATCGTCAAGCTGATGAAGAACTGATAGAAAGCGAGGAAAAATACAAGAAGCTAGTCCAAACTTCTCCTGACGCCATCACCGTTACCGATCTTAATGCCATTATTTCTGATGTCTCAGAGCAAACTTTGCAACTTCATGGCTTTACCCAATCACAAGATTTAATCGGTCATAAATTTTTCGAGTTGGTCGTTCCCGAAGAAAGAAGAAAGGCCATGGCCAATTTTCTCAAAACTCTCCGTCAAGGAATGCTCAAAAATATCGAATATACTTTACTAAAAAAAGACGGCACTCGCTTTACTGGTGAAATTAATTCCACCGTCATCAAGGATGCCCGGAACAGGCCGAAACTGTTCATTGCCATTACCAGAGATATAACCGAGAGAAAACTGATCGAGGATGAGCTAAAATCTTCCCTGCGGGAAAAAGAGGTTTTACTTCGCGAAGTTCACCATCGCGTAAAAAACAACCTCCAGGTCATTTCTGGTCTTCTTGACCTAAAATCATTGCAGATTAATTCCGAGGAAGTCCGGCAAATGTGCCAGGATGCCCGAGCTGAAATTCACACCCTCGCTCTTATCCACGAACACCTCTACCAAAGCCGGCAGTTTACGCACATCGAAATGGGCGAATATATCCGCGACTTGGTCAATTTTCTTTGCCAAATTTACGCCGATAAAGTACAACTAATTACTCCCGTTTTGGATTATCAAAAAATTTATCTGACCATAAATCAAGCCCTCCCGCTGGCGGTGATCATTAATGAAGCCATCTCTAATGTTTTCAAACATGCTTTCCACGAGGGGGAAGAAGGCACTCTGGAAATCACCCTCAAAAAGGCTCCCCCCAGCAATGTTTTCATCAAGATAAAAGATAACGGGATTGGCCTTCCCCCCGACCTCAACATTCAATCCACCCACACTTTGGGCCTGCGGCTAATGAAAAACCTAGTTGAGGACCAATTAAAAGGTAAATTTTATCTTTCCCAAGATAAAGGGACTTCTATTCTTATCCAATTTTCTTTAAATGATAAGGAGTAAGACCGATGACCAAAATTTTAGTTGTCGATGACGAAGCAGCCATCACCACTCACCTGGAAGCCAAATTAACCCATTATGGGTTTGAGGTAGTGGGACGGGCCTCTTCCGGCCAAGAAGCCATTACTAAAGCTCACCTTCTCCGTCCTGACTTAATCCTGATGGATATCGTCATGCCCGGAAAAATTGACGGCATTGAGGCCGCTCTTCAAATAAAAAAAGAACTGGATATTCCGATTATCTTCCTCACCGCCTATAGTGACGATGCTTTTATTCACCGCGCCCAGGCCGTCGAGCCCTCAGGATATATCGTTAAGCCTTTTCAAGATGCCGAACTAAAAGCAGCTATTACCATTGCCTTATACAATAAAAAAATCACCAACGCCCTGCGAGAGTCATTCAATTCCTGGCAGTCCTTAGCCAAAAATTTGGAAGAAGCCATCATCTTGGCCAATTGGAATCAAGAAATATTTTTCTGGAATAAAGGAGCCGAAAAAATTCTTGGCTATAAAGAACCAGAAGTCAGCGGAAAACCAATCACCTTTTTTATCTCTGAAGGAACAGATCCCCAAGTAAAAAGACTAATCGAACAATCATTGCCTCCCAGCCTTACTAATTTAAAAGATAAATGGGTGGAGATAATCGGAGTGAAAAAAGATTTTACTCGAATTCCGTTGGAAATCCACCTCTCCACTATTCAGTTCGGTCCCCAAGAAAGTTTATTGTGCCTCCTCCGGGACATTACCACCAAAAAACGCTATGAAATCCAACTGGAATCTCTGGCTGAAGAGAAGAAAAAATCAATTAATGAATTAAAACATGAAATCATTAATAATCTTCAGCTCATCTCCAGGTTAATCGAGCTCCAATCTGATTACTTTAAACTGGGAATTCCTACCTCTGAAGCTTATAAAATTCAGGAAAAAATTCTGGAACAACTCAAAACAAACGAAGATTTACTGAAAATCTCGACTTCATCCCAAATAAATTTTTCGGCTTACCTCCAAAGCCTGACTTCTCGTTTGAGCAAGGCCTACAACATCAACCCTCAGAAAATACAGATAAAATTATCTCTAACCAAGGCAAATCTTTGTCTCAAGCAAGCTGTATTGTGTGGGTTAATAGTCAGCGAGCTGGTGAGCAATGCCTTTAAACATGCGTTTCCCAAGGGACAACGAGGAGTGGTCGAAATTTCTCTCTGGCAAGATACTGAAGGATACCACAACCTTACCATCAAGGATAATGGCCGCGGTTTGCCTGAATCCATCGATCCTCTTCATTCTCCCACCCCGGGATTTAAAATTATCATTCAACTAGCTGAAGAGCTTCAGGCAGATTTATCTGTAAAGAAAACTCAGGGGACTTCTTTTGCTTTAAGGTTTAAAGGCAAAGAAATTTGCGATTAAGACGGTGAGCCAACAAAGCCTACCCCTACCATCATAAATTAAAAGGTACCCTTAAGAGGCTCGGTTAGATTATCTTACTTTTTTCTTTCAGAAAGCTCTCCAGTCGCTCCCGAACTAAAAGATCAATCATTTCCCGAAGGGCAATCTCGGCGGCATGAACTTCTTTTTGAGGCGTAGTAAAAAATTCTGAAATATCACAGCCGAGGGCCTGAGCAATTTTAGATAATATCTCCCAGGTGGGATTACGATATTTACCATTCTCAATATTACAAAGGCTGGAGGCGGGAATCCCCGCCAACTCCGCCAACTCCTTTTGCATCATCGGACGGCCTGAGCGAAAAGAACTACTCTTAGCCAGGCGAATTCTTCGGATATTCTGGCCTAGATCTTGAAGAGTAAAAGCCATTCTACTTACTTCTTATCCTTTTTCCCATTAATCTAAGAGAGCCATTTTTAATCAAAGATAAAATTAATACCACAAATAATTTTTTGTAGCAATTATTATTTCAAAAAAAGCAAGCATTTCCAAAACCGTAACAGATTGGATTAAACAAGAAAAGTTATTGATTTGAGTCTTTTGAAAAGGAGACAATTGTGGTTTACAATTTTTTTTGCACCTTCAAAAATAACATCCACATCCCAGGTATAATTAGAGGTGCTTTTACTGGCAGCAGTTCTCCCCCGGAGAGACAGCCTGCCTTTGTTTCCTGAGAAGTTTCTAGATGAAATTTTATCTTCAAGCTCGTAACCAGGTGGGGTTAGGGAAGCTCGTTCAGGCGTTGCTTTTCAGCTCGACTATAGTAAATGGCATTGAATAAGAAGCGGAACGTTTGATGAGCCTGGCCTCGATAATGAACTGGAAAGCCAATCAGAATGATTCTCCCCTCCCCGTAGGGCATCTCAGCCAGGGCCGTGCGACCAAAAAGATATTTCTCGCCATTAATCCAACCACTAAGGAGAGGATTATTAGCTGGATAAGTGAGAATGCTCTCCCCTTCTCCTAATTGAAAAACAGGGCTTCGTCGAAACATTAGAGCAGTTTCGCCATCATAACCATAAGCAAGAGGATGA
>DQWD01000362.1 GCA_011042725.1 Candidatus Aminicenantota bacterium
AAAGCAAGAACGATTCCGTAGACTGGCTCTAGAGAGCTGATGATGGCCGCTCTTTGAGCTTGGATAAAGTGCATTCCTTTAATGAATAAGGTGTGCGAAAAGGCGGTACAGACCGTCCCCAGAAAAAAGAGGAGCCCAATCGAGCACAGATTAAGAGTAAAAGAGACCAAAAAAAGACTGGGAAGTAGAAAAACAGTGGCGGCTGCATCTTGGTAAAAGGCAACTTGGAGGCTTGAGTATCTTTGGGACAGATGGCGGTTAAAAATAGTCAAAAAGGCAAAGGTAAGCCCGGAAAAGACACCCCAGAGGACGCCTTGAAAATCAGCATGGTGGAAGTCAAATTTAGGGGTAATTAAGTAAATCCCCCCCAGGCAAACTAAAGCTAAGACAATGTTTATCTTTTTTATTTTTTCTTTACTTAAAAGTGGCTCGAAGAACACCGTGAAAGCAGGAAACGTTGAATAGCTTAAAAGGCCAATAGCCACTGAAGAAACTTGGATGGATTGAAAAAAGGAAAACCAGTGAATGGCCAGGAGAGGACCAAGAGAGAGGAGAAAGTAAATATCCCGGCGAGCTTTAACTTGGAGAGAAAGGGAAGAAAAAAAGATAATTAGCCCTAAAGTAATCCCCGCAAAAAAAACCCGTCCGAGGACAATAATAAGGGGAGAAAAAGAAAGCAACTTTCCGAAAAGGCCAGCTAATCCAAAAAGAAAAACCGCTAGATGAATTTCGGCGAGGCCATGAGCTTTCATGATTGTTAATCATATATCAGAGAAGAAAATTTTCTACAACTTTTTATCCTGAATAATTCATAAAAAAAGCTGTTTCCCTTCATAACGTATTGATATATAACACGTTAGAACAAAAAGAAAGAGAAATCGGCCGTGAAAGATTGGACTAATCACAGGCTAAGATTTTTGGCTGTTCTTGAATCAATTTTTCTTGTTTTTTAAAATTCGGGTTTGCTGCGGATTTCTCAATATCAAGCTCAAGATTAATCGTCGCTCTAACAGAAAGCAAAATCATCGCTGAGAGGCGTAAAATGAATTTTTGTTTCGGTGTTGGTTATGGTAATATTACTCTGGTCAAGAGGAAGTTGGTAGGCCAAAACATGAAGAAAGAAAAATACGAAATTTTAGCTCGTAAATATAGACCGAAATCATTTGAAGAAGTAGTTGGTCAGAAACATGTTGTCCAAACTTTATCCAATGCCCTTCGGTTAGGTAAGATAGGTCAAGCTTACTTGTTTTCCGGAATGAGAGGAATAGGCAAAACCACCGTGGCCCGCATCCTGGCCAAAGCCCTAAATTGTGTTCATGGACCGACCCCGACGCCTTGTAATGAGTGCGAATTTTGCCAAGCGATTACAAAAGATCGAGCGATAGATGTACTCGAGATTGACGGAGCCGCCAGTCGGAGAGTGGAGGAAGCCCGGGACCTTCGCGAAGGACTGCAGTACCAACCTCTCCATAGCCGCTATAAGGTGGTGATCATCGATGAAGTACACATGTTAACTCCAGAGGCCTTTGCTACTTTGTTAAAAATCCTTGAAGAGCCACCTTCCCAGATCGTTTTTATTTTTGCCACCACTGAGGCTCATAAAGTTCCCAAAACCATTGTCTCCCGGTGCCAGCATTTTGAGTTTAAACGGATTTCTCAAAAAGATATTGTTAAGCACTTAGCTTATATTGCTCATGAAGAGAAGATTTCTATCTCTCAGGAAGGGCTATTCTTAATTGCTGAAGCAGCCGAAGGTAGCCTGCGCGATGCCGAGAGTATCCTGGACAAAGCGGTTTCTTTTGCGGGGAATAATATTAGTCTTGATGATTTAAGAGTATTGCTGGGCACAGTCCCCCAAAAATTACTTTTTGAAGTATCAAAAATTATCTTTAACGGGGAAGCAGGGGAAGTCTTTTCTCTGGTAGATAAACTGGTCGAGTCTGGTTATGAGCTGATTAATTTTTACCATCAATTAATTCAGCATTTTCGAAAGTTACTTCTAGCCAAGAGCCTGGCCAATTTTCAAGATATTATTCCGGTTAATGAAGAAGAATATCAACGGTACCGGAAGGAAGCCTCTGACTTATCTGGAGAAGAACTCCTGCGTTATCTTAATGCTCTTCTTAAAGAAGAAGGTCCCTTGAAATATTCTTTTCAACCTCGAATTTACTTAGAAACAATTCTGGTTAAATTGTGTCATTTTGGCCGGTTGGTTGCCCTTGAGGATTTAATTAAGACTCTGGCGGGGGAGGAAGGATCGAAAAGTGGCCTGCTGGAAGCTTATTCCGGAGAGAGAGAAAAATCCTTTTCTCCTTCGCGGACAGGCTTTAGTCATCCCCCAAGTCCAGGCGATTTAACTTCTCCAGGAAAAGCCCAGAGAAAGGGAAAAAGAAACCAAACTTTTTCCCTAGAAAGAGAATCAGAGAAGGTGATGCCCACCCCGGCGGAAAAGCAAGATGATACTTTTCTCGAAAAAAAACCTGAGAAAGCGGACTCTCAACAGCCTGGACTTAAGAAAAGTAGCCACCAAGTTGAGGTAAACAAGGAAACCACGCCTGCCATTCACTCTTTTTCCCCAACAACTTCTTCCTCCTTCACACCATCACCATCTCCATTATTATCGCCGGTGTCTTCATCACCTCTCACACCCCCTTCTTCTTCAAAATCCTCAGTTTCACCGTCAGCATCATCTTCTTTAGAAGCTAAACTTCCCCCCGAGCCATCCCGGGCAAGGAAGTTGAAAGATAAGCTTCTTGCCCAAGCTTTAGAAGATCCCCAGGTTCAGGAATTTCTAGAAATTTTCAAAGCCCAAGTTTTATCTGTGCAACCCTTAAGTTCTTGGAGCCCGAAAAGCTCTTCTCAAGGGATAAAAGCTAAGGAATCCAAAAAGGGAGTAAAAAAATGAAAGGTTTACCAAATATTCAGAAAATGCTGAAGGCCGCCCAAGAAATGCAGGCCAAGCTCCAAAAAGAAATGGCCGAAATGAGAGTGGAAGGTTCCAGTGGAGGCGGAATGGTCACCGTTGAACTTGATGGGACCAAAAATATTCTTTCTTTGCGAATTGATCCCGAAGTTGTTAATCCCGAGGAAGTAGAAATGCTTCAGGATTTAATAATCGCTGCCTATTCCGATGCAGCTAACAAAGTAAATGAAATTATCTCTGAAAAATTAAAAGTTTTTGGACCAGGATTTAATTTACCAGGGTTATTCTAATGGGAGAACAAGAACATCCGATCGAACGCCTGATTGAAGAATTGAAGAGGATTCCCACTATTGGAGCTAAAACAGCCCAGAGAATTGCCTATTATTTATTCAATCGTCCCCAGGAGGAGCTGGACTTCTTAGCCGAGGCAATTAAGCAGGTTAAACAAGGAATTCGAGAATGTTCCATCTGTCATAACCTTAGTCCGGTTGATCCCTGTCTATATTGCCAAGATGAACATCGCGATGACCGATTACTATGCGTGGTCGAAGAACCTTATAATATTGCTTCCATCGAAAAAAGTGGTATTTTCCATGGACGATATCATGTTTTAAGAGGAGCTCTCTCTCCTTTGAAGGGAATTGGCCCTGATGAGTTGCGGATTGAGAGTCTCCTTCAAAGGGTAAGAGATGGTCAATTTGAAGAAATCATCATGGCCACCAACACCACTTCCGAAGGAGAAGCAACGGCTATCTATTTGACCAAGCAGCTCAAGCCGTTTAAGGTGAAAATAACTCGCTTAGCCATTGGATTGCCGGTTGGAACCGATATTGATTATGCCGACCAAGTGACTCTTCGTAAAGCGATTGAAGGCCGGTTGGAAATTAAAGACTAAAGTTTTTTCAACTCCTTCCATCAAAACTTTGGCCTTACCACTGAGCCCGGCTACTGTCTCCTTTTCATTTTCCTTCTAATTTTTGTCAACGAGAAAACTGGGGCCAAGAAAAATGGGCCACAATACATATTTACCCTATTTTTCAAACTAACTAAATGGGCAATACGATAAATAATTGCTTTTGTCCCCAAGTGACGGGAATGAGTTACTACGTTAAGGCGAAGGAAAATGTCTCTGCTTCGGTCGAGATTTTTAACGCCATTCCTTCACCGCCCTTCTCGACGGTGGCGAAACTGCGCCCGATCAATTCGAATCCTTGGACTTTATTTACTGTTAAGATGAGTTTCAAAACTCTAACAGAGTCGTGCTCAATAGGCGCTCGGCGCCCGCGCCCGAGGTGGTCGGGTTCCTTTGAGGAACGGTTCCGGAAGGCTAAATCTTCAATGTGGCTCTGACATTCTCCTTGGCCTTTCGTTCGATTTTGTTTCCCGTCACTTGGGGACAAAAGCCTAATAATAATTAGATAATGGCTATAAATATTTATTCCTCCGGTAATTCTTTGGCGAAAGGGATTGTTCAGACTCGTTAAAGCTTCTGATTATAAAAAGAGTTGGAGTTATCTATCTTGGCTTCAATAGGAGATTATAATTTCCCCCCAGGGGAGTGTTAGAAATAGTCAATATTGAGAAAGCCTACATGTTGCAAAATAATTATAATTAGGTAAAATAAAGAGTTTAAAATCTGACCGGATACTAACCCTTCAAACCCGGCCACAAAGGAGTTACAAAGGAGTTTAAAATGAGTAATAAGAATTACCAGACTATCGATGGAAATACAGCCGCGGCTCACGTGGCCTACGCTTTTAGTGAAGTAGCGGCCATTTATCCCATTACTCCTTCCTCACCCATGGGCGAATTTGCTGATGCATGGGCGGCGGAAGGAAGAAAAAATATTTTTGGCCAAGTTGTGGAAGTAATTGAAATGCAATCTGAAGCGGGAGCAGCCGGAGCAGTCCACGGAAGTTTATCCGCGGGAGCTTTAACTACTACCTTTACTGCTTCTCAAGGACTAATGCTGATGCTTCCCAATATGCATAAGATAGCTGGTGAAATGCTTCCCACCGTTTTTCATGTTTCAGCCCGATCTTTAGCTTGTCAATCGTTATCCATTTTTGGAGACCACTCTGATGTTATGTCGGCTCGGAACACTGGGTTTGCTTTGGTGGCCGCTGGTTCCGTCCAGGAGACCTTAGATTTAGCTATTGTTTCGCATTTGGCAACTTTGAAAGCCAAAGTTCCCTTCCTTAACTTTTTTGATGGCTTTCGTACTTCTCATGAGATCCAAAAAGTTGATGTGGTCCCTTATGAATTGATGGCTGAACTAGCCGAATGGCAATATGTGAAAGAATTTAAAGATAGGGCCCTAAGGCCTGAGCGACCTCGAGCCAAAGTGGGAGCTCAGAATCCTGATGTTTATTTTCAGGGTCGAGAAACGGTCAATCCTTATTATGCTCAAACGCCGGCCATAGTTCAGGAATACATGGATAAACTAGCTGCTAAGCTTGGGCGGCAGTACCATTTATTTGATTACGTCGGGGCCCCTGATGCAGACAAGGTTATTATCGCCATGGGTAGTGCAGTGGAGACCATCGAGGAAACGGTCAATTATTTACAGGCTCAAGGCGAAAAAGTAGGGGCCGTTAAAGTTCGCCTGTTTCGCCCCTTTTCCGGTGAAGCTTTCCGGAAGGTTTTACCAACCACCGTGAAGAAAATCGCTGTTCTTGACCGCACCAAGGAGCCGGGCTCGCTGGGTGAACCTCTCTATCTGGATGTTGTTGCTGCTCTTGCTGGTTCAGGGATTAAAATAATTGGGGGCCGTTATGGATTGTCATCCAAAGAGTTCACCCCCACTATGGTTAAAGCAGTTTAC
>DQWD01000360.1 GCA_011042725.1 Candidatus Aminicenantota bacterium
AATGGCAGTGATAATGGCGATGGTGACGGTGAAAAGCGGGATAGAGGAAAAGGAAAATTTGGAATGAGGGGAGAAGATAAGCTAGGGTGAAGAAGTGGTGGGCCATTTAAAGAGGCCCTTAATGCCTGAGGTGGGTGCGTTTGAAAGGAAGAAAAACGAGTCAAATTTAACCCGTGGAGAGACGAAACCCCGAATCCAATGAAGAGCCCTAAAATTAGTGTAACAACTCCTGGTTTCAATAGATACTTAGATACAAATACCCACTTAGACATGTCATTTTTCATTGGCTTGAAAAACAAGCTGGAAAAGAAGTCGCTCTTCAGGAAAAGAGGGAGGAAGAGCAGGAAAGGGCTGGCTGATGCGGATAGTCCTCACCAGTGAATCATCAAGAAGGCTATCCCCGGAAGATTGGCTAATTTGAAGAGCCAGGAGCTGACCAGTGCGGTCAACTTCCACCCTAATTTGAGCCGGCCTAAGTTGATGAAATTGGTGAGGAATTAATTCCAACAACTTTTTTTGGAGGTTAACGATCACTATCTTGGCCCAAGAAGAAAGTAATTGAGGATCATAGAAGAGGGCAGAAGGAGGCAGAGCAATTGTCTCTAGGTTAATTGGCGATGAGGAAGGGGTAAGGCCCGCGGAGGCTAAAAGTTGAGAGGTGATTTTCTGGTTAGAATTAGGGGTGGTGAAGGAAGATTGGTAGCGGTCTTTCATCAGCCAAGGGAATTCATCGGGAATCCCTTTAGGGATTACTGAAAAGTTGTAGCTTTGGGGAAGGTTGGAAGGGTAGGCGTTGGTTTCTGTCCCTGGTGGATGGTTAGGGGGAGGGAAAGCTTTCAAAGTGAAATAAGGGGTAGGGGGAAAGGATGGGGATTGAGATTCGGAGGCCATTTCCGGTGTTGATTGGGAAGGAGAAGTTAACTGTTTTGCCTCGGCTGTTGTCGGAGAAGGTCTGGCGGCAGGTTTGATTGGTCCCGAGTTAATTCTGTTTGATGGTGCTTTTTCAGGCGAAGGAGCCGAGGCTGCTGGGGAGGGCTTAGGTGATGATATTAGTCGGGAAGATAAAGGCAGAAGGTTGTTGATTTCCAGGAGAGGTAAGTTGAGGGGAGAAGATAGGTAAACAGTACGGACAGATTTAAATGGAGAAACCTCAAAGCGGAAAGAAGGATTTAGAAGAACTAACAATCCAAAAAAAAGGAGATGGGCAAGCAAAGAAACCGCGATGGCTAGAGGGCGGCGGCGATTCTTGGTCCGTTTCTTTTTAAACAAGGAAAAGAGATTGAAATCATTCATTTTGAAAACTGCTTAACTTCATTTTCTTTGCTTATTGTTTCCTCGTCACTTAGAAAAATTACCCATTTTGAAAACTGCTTAGTCAACCATCGATAATATAACATAAGACCCTTTGCTTGATAAAACTATCGCCGTGATAGTTAGGTTGCATGTTTCGGCTTTAACGCTCGAATCAGTAGACTAGCAGTTTTTTCTTTTTTTAGTCGAAATAAAGCTAATAGTAGAGGATGGCCCAATTTTTCCTTAGAACAAAAATAAAATAAATGGGTGAACTGGCACCATTTTTTCTTGTATGAATAGATCAGATAAGAATATAATAAAGAGTTAATAGAACAGCATTGAGAGGCTTTTGAATAAGCCTCCAGAAAAGAGACAGGAGTTTAGAGAGAAATTGCTAAAATAAGAGAAGAAGGATTAACCGGTAAGGCCTTATTAGATATTTTACTTTTTACTATTAAAGGAGGTGAGGTGATGTTCAAGAATTTTGTTGGCCAAGGCTATATCCGGCTAAAGGAAAAGAAAGTTTGCTGGGGACGAGCCGCATGGGTGGCGACGTTTGGATTTTTGGCTTTGCTGTTATCTTTCGGGTTAATTGGTGTTTCTTATCTTCAGGCTGGTTTAACTCCTCCGGCTACGAAAACAATAAAAACACCAGCGGAAAAAAATAATTACCAGGCTTACTCTCAATATGAAGAGATAACTTTGTTTTTAGCGCAGCTCAAGAATCTTTCGCCTCAACTCCACATTGAAACCATTGGCCGTACCCTGGAGCGGGAAAACTATCCAGCCCGGGATCTTTACCTTTGCCTTTTAACCGAGGAAGGATGGAGCCGCCCAGAGGAGTTAGCTAAGCAGTCACCGCTCCGCCCGACCATAATGATAATTGCTTCTCAGCATGGGAATGAGCAGTCGGCCAAAGAAGCTACCTTGCGCTTGTTGCGAGACTTAGCAATAGGGAAACTAAAGCCCCTGCTCAAGAAAGTAAACTTCTTGATTATTCCCCAAGCAAATCCTTACGGCAATTTCTTCAATCAACGCCGCAACGAACAAAACTTGGATTTAAACCGCGACCATGTCAAACTTGAAGCACCGGAGGTGGAGGCCATCCATCAGGTTTTTCGGAAATGGATGCCGGAGGTGAGCATCGATGTTCATGAGAAAGGCGATGATTACTATCGGGTGTCGATTGGCTGTGTATCTAATCCCAATATTGATGCCCGGCTTCAGGAGTTTTCCCGGCAAGTTGTCCTTGCTGAGGTGAAGCGTGACTTAGGCAAAAAGAAGATAACCTTTCATGAATATCTCGTGACGCAGCCAATGGGGATTGATTCCTCAGCCGGGGTAAATTATCCCCCTAGCGATGTTTCTCGACGAGAAACGATGAAGCGTTACAGCACTACTGATTTAAACGATGGGCGTAATAGCCTGGGAATCTACCAGACCCTAAGTTTCATCCAGGAAGGGGCATCCCGTCATGATTTAAAAACTCTGGCTGAACGTACCGAGTGGCAATATTATGGGCTGCGGTTTTTTGGCGAAAGTATTGCCAGACATGCCCAGGAAATCTTGCAGATGGTGAAAGAAACGCGAGCCCAAGTGCTGGCCAAGGCAAAAGTGTACTCTCCTGACGATGTAGTCCATCTGCGGATGAAGTATGCTCGTGATCCTCAGCAACCTACTTTAACCATCAAGCAATTTATGCGCTCCCCATCGCCTATTAGGTTCATCCTTAAAGTGAATAAGCAAGCCGGAGAACCGGTGACCATCCAAGAGATAGAGCCGTACAGCTTCCCGGCGGAGTACAAGGTGGAAGAAGTGGTAGTTAAGAATTGGTTTCCTTTGGTTGAACCCTTGGTTAGCATTCCCCGGCCGTTGGGTTATATTATTCCCCAGGAGCGGTTTGATGTGGTCGAGACGTTAATTCGTCATCGGTTAAAAGTCTATGTTTTGGAAGAAGGGGGCGTGTTTCCAGTAGAGGCTTATCAAGTAGAAGAAGTGGTTCCGGCTGAATATGATTATTTACCTCCGTCAAAGATTCAGGTGGTCAAGAAAGGCCTGGAAGTTCCAGTTAGAAGAGGTGATTTTTATCTTCCTTGTGACCAGGTTGGAGCCAACCTGATTCCCTGTCTTTTAGAGCCCCAATCGCAGTATGGTTTTATTCGCTACTGGAAGTATAAACTTGTTCCCGAAACTGGCGATATTTATCCGATTTACCGGGTCACCCAACAAGTCTCCCTTTTTCTTGTCCCTTTTAAGGATTGGGAAGAATAGGGTCGGGCCGCGCCATCTAATTGATAAGAAATAAGTTAACCTTATTTTACCCCCTAAATTAGGGACTTAGAGACAATTTTTGGCCCCCAAAATCGTCTTATAATACTTTTTGTAATACTTCGACAGGGCTTCGAGCAAGATTTTAGTAACTTTTTTCAAACCATCAATCGCGTCTGGTCAATAACTGGCCCACTTGCTAATGATTGGATTTGTTACCTGGATTTGTTTTCTAGGAAAGGTGGAAAAAGAGGAGGGAGAATAAGGACAAAATATAAATAATAAAACAAGCTACAAAAGGGCCTCTATGAGCTATCCCCCAGTTATCAACTGATTAGGGAGAGAAGTATTGTCAATAGATCTTATTTTTAATCTTTAATTTCTTCTTTAATTCGCATTATTAGCTCGTTGGATTTTCCCTTTAATTGAGCGTAATGCGAAGCCGAGTCAGCCATTTTTAAGGCTTCTTGAAGAAGACCAGCATTGAAATAGCCAGCCGCCGAGTTATAAAAAGAAGTCCCCTGGGCTAAGTGGAGGCGAGCTAGCTGAGATTTTTTCTTTTGGATCAAGCGAATCTTTCGAGATCCGTCAAGGTCGGAGGATTGAATTTCATTGATTTCTTGCTTAAGGGCTTTTTTCTGATGTTCATAGCATTCGCCTGCCTGCTGATAGTAAATGGCTGAAATTTTCCAATTTTCCCCTTGAGAATAAACTTTTCCCAGCGAAAAAGCAGATGGGCAATCAGCTGGATTGAGTTTCAAGGCTTCCTTAAAATTTTTTTCTGCTTCTGATAAATTATTCTGGTCGAGAGCAATTTTTCCCGCTAAAGAGTAAACTTCGTTCCAACCAATTAGATATTTTTTGGCCTGTTCAATATGTTGCCAGGCATCATCCAGTTGGTTTAAGGCATGGAAGTTCCAAGCCAGCCAATAGTTAGTTTCTCCCAAGTAGTAGTACCCTAACTTGAGAAGTTGCCAAGCGGTGGCAATGGCTTCTTCATGGCGGGCCAGATAAGTCAAGCACATAACTTTCCCTAAGAGAGCATCTCGGAAATCGGGCTTTAAATTTATGGCCTGGTTACTAAGAGCGAGGCATTCTTGAAACTCTTCCAAGCGGAAATGAAGCTGACTTAAAGTGATAATAATATTTAATGAGTCAGGAAAAATCTCATGAGCCAGTTTTAGCCATTTTTCCGCCGCAGATAGTCTCCCTTGTTTGAGAAGTTGACTACCTAGAAAGAAGTAAATTTCTTTAAATGAAGAATGAGCTTGCAAAAATTGCGCTATTTCTTCCGAACTTTTAGAGGAAGATGAAGTCAGTTTATATTTGATGAGAAGTGAGTCCCTAAATGTTTTTTCAATTTGGGGCTTGAGGTTTTTTTCTTCCTGAGGATAAGGGAAAAAATGAAGATAGAGATAGGCCCAGAAGGAACTTGTCAGGGCCTTTGTTTCCACCAGTTGACTTATTTTGGGATTGATTTTTCTTCCGGGCATATCGTTGGCAAAACCTTTGAGCTCCAAAGGAAGTGTCTCAATCGTCTGGAAAAGGGAAGACCATTCGGGAGAGGTTGGAAATTGGGCAAGAAAATATTTGGCTTGGGCAAGAAATTTGTGGTGGGGAATGGCTAATTCTTTTTCTCGCAAGGTTAGAAGAGTACTCGTTTCCAAAAGACGAGCCTGCACAGAGGAAGAGCGATAACCTTGCTCAAGTAAGCTCTGAAAACGAGTGTGAGCTTCCCGGAGGGAGAAGTAATCTCCTTGATGGAAAAGCCGGCTGGCTTCTTGATAAACTTGGTTCAATTGCCTTATTTGAGCTGGGGATAATTTTGCTTGAGAAATACAACTAGCTAATAGTAAAGAGAATAACAGGGTGAATAAGGTGGTGACCAAAAAAAGAGCCAATCGGCTGCTTGGAGAGGATAGAATCAGCTTATCACCCCGAGTGGTTGGCCTTTTCATCGGAAGTATTTTTGATCAAAATGCGCTTGACTTCTTTTTTCAATTTTTGATGATCGATAGGTTTTGGTAGGTAAGCTTCAATTGCCAGATTTTTGACATCTGCTTGAAAGGCGCTTCCTTTGTAGACTCCAGAGATTAGGATTATGGGAATATTCTTTAACTGGGGATGAGATTTAATTCTTTGAGTTAAAGTTAATCCATCTCCTTGAGGAAGAAGGATATCAGC
>DQWD01000312.1 GCA_011042725.1 Candidatus Aminicenantota bacterium
TATTCCATTTCGGGATTCCCGGGAAGACCAACTCAAACTGACCTTGATAAACTGGCCGAGTTTACTCAACAAGTCGACAAGAATGTGCTTGAATTAAATAATTTTATTCAAGAAGACTACCTTGCGCTGAACAATCTCCTTAAAGAAAACGGCCTCAAAGCTTTACGCGAAATAAAGCCCATTAAACTTGATTAAAGTTTCAGGCTAAATTTTTGGTCGAGGTGGAAGGCGGTTAAGGCTAAATATATTTCCCCTTCTTCCCCTTTTGGGGAAAAGGTTCTAAATTTAAAGATTTAAGGAATGTATCTTGAAATTCTTTTTCTTGGGCTAAAGAGAGGAATTTTATCTTCTTCACCCAAGCAGTTAGTTTTTTTCGTAATGGGTAATTAAGAAGAAGACAGCGAGCACCGGCCAAGGAAGCATTGCCGATGAAAACCACTTTAGCGGGGTCGATTTGAGGAAGAAGACCAATATCCATGGCATGGTGAATGTTAAGCTCCGTACCAAAAGCACCGGCCAAGTAAATTGTATCTAGCTCGCTGTAATCCAGCTTTAATTTACTCATCAGTAATTTAACCCCGGTTTTAATCGCCGCCAAGGCCATTTGGAGCTTGCGAATATCTTCTTGGCCCAGGCCAACTTGGGGGCGCACCTCGATTTTATTCTGCCTGTTAGTGATTCGGCCGTTGTCTCGGATCCATTTTTGGCGGAGCGCAATACTTAAGAGGTCAACAAAACCGGTACCACAAATTCCCCGTGGCTTTCCCCGGCCAATTGTTTTTACCTCTAAAGAAGAACCGACATCTTTTATTTTTATTTGATAAATAGCTCCGGTAGTCGCCATCATTCCCGAGGAAAGCCCCACGCCTTCAAAAGCAGGCCCAGCCGCCGTGGAAGTTGCCCACAACTCCCCATGATCATTGATGATTATTTCTCCATTAGTTCCTAAATCAAGGTAGAGATGCCGTCCTGATTTTTCAAAGAGACGACAAGCTAATAAGCCGGCTGAAATGTCTCCCCCGATAAAACTTTGGATATTGGGGGCCACGTAGACCTTGCCCCAAGGAGAAATATTGAGCCCCAACTCGGAGGAATTTAGTTCGGGCAAGGCTTGAAAAACAGGCGCAAAGGGTAACCTGGCCAAAGTATGGGCTGGTAATCCGAGAAGAAGATGATTCATCACCGTGTTGCCAGCCACGACAACTTCCATGATATTTTCGCGACTAATGCCTGGTCTTTTAGTCAATTTATTAAGCAACGAGTTAATCGTCCGCCCCGCTGCTCGCTGCAGAGATTTTTTCCTTGCCTCGGAAGAAGTCGCCTCGTATAAGCGGGCCACGACATCGGAGCCAAAGCGTAGCTGTTGATTAAGGCCCGAAGCCACAGCAAGAGTTTCGCCATTTTCCAGGTTTATCAACTCTCCCACTACGGTTGTGGTACCTAAATCGATTGCTACTCCGAGGAGGGGAGACGGCGTGGAGTCACTTTCGATAGAGCAAATTTCCTTGTTTTGAAAGATAGTAACTTGTAATTTTTGGGGAGTTTCTCTGACTGCTTCTCCAAGTTGATTGAGAGTCTCCAAGGAAAAAACAAGGTTGGGAAAGTTTATTTCTCTGGCAATGGCTTCGTTGATAGCTGGAGAGGAAGTTACCTTCTCTTTATCTAAAGTAATAAAACACTGTCGAAAAGATGGGCGCAGAGGAAAGGTGGTAGTTATTCCTTTATCCAGGATTTTAACGGGTTGAAGGAGGCTTTCTTCGGGAATTTCAATTTCCAAATCCTGGGTGATACGGGCCAAGCAAGCCAATCTGGTGACTGAAGGATCTAATCCCAAGAATTCAAGGAAATATTTTTCGTGCCGATCAGGAGGGGAGAGGGACCCCGAAATGATTTTTACTTGACATTTCCCACAGACGCCTTTTTGTCCGCATTCGAATCTAACAGGAATATCTGCCTGGGAAAGAACTTTCCCTAGCGTCTGGCCCTGCTCGGCCAGCAGAGTGAGACCTAGGTTAATGATTTTTATTTGTGCCCGTTTCATTAATTTTCCCTTAAGAGTTTATAATTTTTAAGTGTTCATTATTATTTTGTCGATTATATCCTTCTTAAATTAACATTTTGTCGATAATGATATAAATAACAGAAAAATTATTCAAATAAAAAAGTAATCGCCGTGCTCAAAATTGTCGTCAAGAAATGTTTTCGTCCAGAAAATTGGGGCCTTCACAGCTAAATTGGGCCAAAAAATGGCTGTTGCTCGATCCAGTGGACATCGTACTGCTTTAGTGTTAAATTAATAGCGAAGGATAACTTGATTTCCTTCATGGCTCACTTCCTGTGTTTTTACTCAAAACAAAAGTATACGGTGGAGTCATCATTATTTTCCATCACGGCTTTGGAAATGCTTCCGTTGATATTTTTATCTTTGACCATGTTGTTCCGGGTTTGATATCCTAAAAAAAAATAAAATTAAAAGGAGGGATGATGAAAAAAGATTATCAATTAAAAATCAATTTCAACTTAAAATCTTTATTATATTTGCTCGTCTTGCTAGCCCTGAGTTTCTCCTGGTTAACAGCCGCCCCGGTTGACCAAAATAAAGTCACGGCCAAAACCGCAGGAAGCCAAACTGGGCAGAAGAAGTCCCTCACTCACGATGTATATGACTCCTGGAAGACGATTCAAGCACCTCAAATTTCGCCTGACGGTCGCTGGGTACTCTACAGTGAAACCCCGCAAGACGGAGATGCTCATTTAGTAATTATTAACTTGGCCACTAAGAAAGAAGCTCGATTTCCCCTTGGTTACTCAGGAGAGGGAACCCAAGCTCACCGCCAAGCGAAGGCAGCCTTTACCGCCGACTCAGCCCATGTTGTTTATCTCATTTCGCCAAGCCAAGAAGAGGCAAAAAAGCTAAAAAAGGAAAAAAACAAAAAAGACAAAAAAGGCAAGTTAAAATTGGGAATCATTAACCTCGCCTCCGGTCAAATAACCACGATTGAGAATGTCAAGAGTTTTAAACTTCCCGAAGAGAACGGCCAATGGCTAGCTTACCAAAAAGAAAAAGAAGAGGAAGAAACCCCAGCCGAAAAAAGTAAGGAAGAAAAAGAAAAAAAGAAAGCCGAAGTAGAGAAAAAACAACCCGCAGAAAAGAAAACACCCAAGAAAAAGCCGGAGGAAGAGCCAGGAAAGAAGCCCGAGAAAAAGGACGAACGAAAATACGGATTTCCCTTGGTTTTGCGTTCCCTGGAAACGGGACAAGAGAGGACCTTTGAAGATGGACTTGAGTATCTTTTCACCAAAAAAGGAGAATACTTGATTTTTACGGTTTCGAGTAAGAATAAACCAGAATCAGATGGGGTTTATGCTTTTAAGACCAAGTCGCAAAAGCTCTTGCCCCTACTTGCCGGAAAAGGCCGCTACGAAAAGTTAGCTGTCAATGAAACCGAGAATCACCTTGCTTTTCTTACCGATCGGGACAGCCAGAGTGCTGATGTTCCTCTTTTTTCAGTTTACGGCTGGGATTTCACAGCCCCTGAGGCAAAATTGTGGGTGAGCGCTACTCAAGTTAATGAGCTCTATCCAGGCCTTGCTCCTTCTAATAAATCCGGTCTCTCCTTTTCCAAGGACGGGGAGAAGCTGCTTTTTGGTCTTAAGGAACCTCCTTCCAAAAAGGAAGACGAGGAGCAAGAAGGCGAAGAGCAAGAGGAAGAGGTGAAATTTGAATTGTGGCACTGGAATGACCCTTACCCTCAACCGCAACAGAAAAAGATAGCCGAGCGAGTGAAAAACAATACTTGGGAGTGTGTTTATCACCTGGATTCAAACCAGCTCGTCAAGTTGGCTGATGAAGATTTGCCCGATGTTGAACTTCACGAATCAGGCCAAGTTGCCTGGGGAGAAACAATTGTTCCTTACACCAAGTTAGTCTCTTATGACGGGGATTATTACGATATTTATTTAGTTGACCCCCAAACAGGACAGCGAACTCTGGTCAAGAAAAAGCTGTTCCGGGGCGCAAGTCTTTCACCGCAGGGAAAATACATATTCTGGTTTGAAGATGGTGACTGGTTCATCTATGACCCTCAGACTAAGAAAACCGCCAAGGTAACCGCTAACCTAGGGGTAAGCTTTGCTCAGGAAGATTGGGACCGCCCCAATCCTCCCGCCAGCTATGGCTATGCTGGTTGGACAACTGGTGACAAAGAGTTTCTAGTCTACGATCGCTATGATATCTGGGCGATTAAACCTGATGGCTCCAGCGCCCGGAGGATTACCGAAGGATATGGGCGGGAAAATGACTTGTCTTTCCGATACCTAAAGCTTGATCCCAAGGAGAAAAACATCGATCCCAGCAAAACCCTTTTGCTTCGCGTTCGCAATGAAGAGACAATGGCTGGAGGGTTCTATATCGACCAAGTCAAAGGGGAGAAGAAGCCTCAAAAACTTCTCTTGGCACCCAAGAGTTTTTCGGGAATAACCAAAGCCAAGAAAGCTAACCAGGTTATTTTCACCCGAATGAGTTTTGATGAATATCCTGACCTCTGGACAGCCGATTTGCGGTTTAAAAAACCCCAAAAGATAACTACCTTGGGCCAGCAGATGGAACCCTATATTTGGGGGAAGGCTGAATTGAGAGACTTCTACAGCGCTGATGGAATACCTCTTAAGGGAATTCTTATCAAGCCCGAGAACTTCGATCCTAGCCAGAAGTATCCCCTTCTTGTCTACATTTACGAGACTCTCCATCAAATGTTTCATAGATTCCGTCATCCTGCCCCGGGAACTTCAATTAATCCTTCCTATTATGTCAGTAATGGTTACCTGATCTGGATGCCCGACATCGAGTACCACACCGGCTATCCCGGCCGCGACGCCTTGAAATGTGTTTTACCGGGAATTAACCTGCTTATCCAAGAAGGTTACGTTAACCCCAAGGCCATCGGCATCCAGGGCCATTCCTGGGGTGGTTATCAGACTGCCTACCTAGTGACTCAAACCGACATTTTCGCCGCCGCGGAAGCAGGGGCGCCGGTGGTTAACATGACTAGTGCCTACAATGGCATCAGGTGGGGGAGTGGTATGGTTCGTCAATTTCAGTACGAAAGGACCCAGAGCCGCCTGGGAGACAGCCTCTGGCGAGTGCCCTTGCGCTTTATTGAAAACTCGCCGGTTTTTTGGGCTGATAAGATAAAGACGCCACTTCTCATCCTCCATAATGACCAAGATGGGGCAGTTCCTTGGTATCAGGGAATCGAATTCATCATGAGTTTGAGACGACTAGAAAAAGTGGCCTTTATGTTCAATTACAATGGGGAAGAACATGGACTTCGCAAGAGGGTTAACCAGAAAGATTGGACGATAAGAATGGCTGAATTTTTTGATCACTATTTAAAAGGCAAACCGGCCCCTAAATGGATGAAGGAAGGAATTAAAGCTTGGGAAAAAGAGTAGCAAAAATAAAAAACTCAGTGCAATCGGCCGTCTTTCTTTTCTTCACCCCAGGTTGGAAGTTTAAACTGTTCGGGTTTGGATTTGAGAACTTCTTTTAACCACTCGAGGGAATAGCCAAGACTCCGAGGTCGCCCTTTTTCATCTTTGACGTAACCATCATTATATTTAGTAATAAGAAATTCTCCTAATTCTCGCCATCTTTTAACCACCATTTCTCCTTGGGAAACAGA
>DQWD01000259.1 GCA_011042725.1 Candidatus Aminicenantota bacterium
AAAAAAAGGAAAATATTGGATGGATGAGAGGATTAATGAGAGGAATTTAATTAAATAATTAATGTATTATGAATAAAGAAAAAAATATGATTGTAAAAAGAGTAAAAATACATCGAAAGATTTGCTGAAAATAAAAATAAATTAAAAGACTACTACAAATTATTAAACCTGGTATATTCATAACTGACCCAAAGTTTATAAAACGAAAAAATTTATATTGATATTGTTAAAGTTACAAGATAAAAAAATGGAATTTTGTTTCAAATCGATTATGAAATATTTCATTGTAATTTAATTGAATACAATAAATTACACAAAATGCAGAAATATCTTTAAGGCACTAGTGATAAATAAATATAAATAAAATTCCAGTTAGCCCCTTCCCTAGCCTGTTGATCAATAATGAAAAGTTACAAAAGAATTAAAATAGTTCAAGCAAGTAATCTCAAGATAAAAATATTTAGGAAAATTAAAAAATATTACTAAGATAATAAAAATTGACCTAGAATAGTTAGAAAGTGCCTCTGAAAATATAATAAATGTATCATTAAAATAAATGTATCAGTAAAATGAAGCTAATAAATAATAATAATAATAATAAATAAAGCAATATAAAAAGAAATGAATATAACAAATAGAGTATATAATAAAAAAATAAAGTATTTACTAAAAAGATTAATCCTCAATCACAGAGATTAATCCCGAAGATTACCCTCCTCCATCCCCATATAAAACAAATCTTGTCAATTTATCTCTCTAGCTTAGTCAAAGGCTTGCATTATCTTGATTATTTCCTTGGTTATGTGCAGGGCTTCTTCATAAGGTCTTTGCCACATATTACGACCAAAAATTAAACCATCTACTCCAGCTTCCAATGATGTTTTCGCTTTGAGAAGCAAGTCTTCATCGCTCATTTTACTTCCTCCAGAAATGAGAACTCCGGTTCGGCCAGCCGACCGGAGGACCATTTCTAAGGCTTCTCTTTCTGAAATTCCGGACCATTGTTTATAAGATTTAAAAGGGCTTTCTGGACTAAATTCATCGGCAGTAGATATTTTAGGGTAGTTTATCTTTGTTATTGTTGCTCCCAACTCGTTGGCCACTCGAGCAGCATAATCAACCATAGCTAGAGAATCCCTCCCCCCTCCTCTCGATTCAACATAAATTCCGCGAGGGTAAGCCCACATAATGACCGGTAAACCATAACGCTTGGCTTCTTGGCGAATGAAATTAAATTGTTCGATATCTTCTGTTTCCCGGGGAGAACCAACATACAAAGTATAACCAATGGCGTCAGCTCCTAAGCGGAGTGCATCTTCGACGCTGGCATCCAGGGGAGAGAAAGCTTCATCATCGGGAGGAATACATGTTTTACCATTTATTTTCAATACTAAGGGTACTCTACCAGCATATTTTTTATAATATTTCTCCGCTAAGCCGATATGGCAAACAATTCCCGAGTAATTTCCTTCCTGAGCTAATTCTAGTTCAAATTCAAAGTCCGCGCTGGGAGGATTAGGGAAAAAATCGCGGGGTCCATGCTCTAATCCTTGATCAATTGGTAACAAAAGTATTTTTCCATTGCCAGGGCCATGGGCATACATCAGCTCATAGAGATGGCGTTTTTCCCCAGCTGTTAATGAATCTAAGTCCAAGTGAAATTTTTGGGCTCTTTTTGATTTCATTTTAGGCTTAGCCTCCTTTTTGTTTTTCTTGTCCTATCTTTGTAGGCTATTTCCCTTCTCAGGGTGATTATTACTAATCCGAAATAATGAATTAAGCTCTAATTACTAATTTTTTATTATGCGCTGGTCACCTCTCAAAGTATTAAAGATTTAAACTTAGCCAGTGCATCACAGACATATTATACACCAAGTCTCCCTGTGAAAAATAATACTAAAAAACTGGTGACAGTTCACCCATTTACCCTATTTCTATTAAGCTAGCTTCCAGTAAAAAAAGGTGACAGTCACAGATTGGGGTTATGTCTTTAGATTTCACATTTGATTGAAAGTTATCTTAGAAAAATTGTTCACTTTTGATTTTATATTCCTTTCCTTCCCTTTGACTCAAATTTGAAAGTTGAAGACCTGCCCATAGCTTACCTGACACCTTTACCTCATCATGTAATTCGTAATTAAGGATGCTTTCAATTGAAAAAACTTAGAATTTGTAAAATTAGCCTAAGCTCTTCTTCTTAGAGATAAGAAAATGGTCTTAAATATATCTTCTATATAAGCTGTCTGAAATTTTTCACTCTCTGATTGGCATGAAATAAGTCACGATTTGTGTCTAATTTATAGGCTGTCATGTTGGTTGTCGTTTCGATGGCGGTGGTTGCCATTTATCATCATCGATATTATTGGACAAATTTAAGTTTGATAAATAATCAATTAAAAAAGTCTAAAGAGAGCGGAAATTAAAACTGAAACTCCACTAATAAATTATCTAACCAAAATAAAATTGATAATTTAAGAAAAATAAAGTTAAATTAAGGATGAAAGGAGGGATCGATGGCATCCAAAAAATCACTGCGGTCAAAGGGCTCCTTAATACTCGGCTTAATAGTAAGTTTTCTGCTCATCCTAAATCTTCCCGCCCCGCCTAATCAACCGGGTAACGCTACCCCCAGTAAATCCACTTACCAACCTTCTCCCGAGAATTTAAAAATGCGGGAGTGGTTCCAGGACGCAAAATTCGGACTCTTTGTCCACTGGGGAATATATTCAATCTTGGGAGATGGTGAATGGGTGATGAATAACCAGGGGATTCCTGCCAAAGATTATGAAAAGCTGGCTTCCTTCTTTTACCCTGTTTATTTTGACCCGGCCGAATGGGTTTCTTTAGTGAAAAAGGCAGGGATGAAATACATTGTTATCACTTCCCGTCATCATGATGGCTTCAGCATGTTTAAAACCAAGGCTTCTGATTATAATATCGTCCAGGCCACTCCCTATGGCCGAGACGTTCTCAAGATGCTCGCCGAAGAATGTCAGCGGCAAGGTGTTAAATTGGGCTTTTACTATTCACTTCTTGACTGGCATCACCCTGATTACTTCCCCCGCGGAGCTACTGGTCACCGAACTGGCCGCCCAAATCAAGGCCAATGGGAAAACTACATTCAATTTATGAAAATCCAACTGGGTGAACTTTTAACCAACTACGGCGACATTTTATCCATCTGGCTCGATGGCTATTGGGACAAGCGGGAAGCCAATTGGCATTTGGATGAAATTTATGACCTAATTCACTCTTTACAACCAGCGACTTTAATCGGTAACAATCACCACCAGATGCCTTTTCCTGGAGAAGATTTTCAGATGTTTGAGAAAGATTTACCCGGGCAGGCCACTCAGGCTTTTAACGTTGGCCAAGAAGTAAGCACTCTGCCCTTAGAAATGTGCGAGACGATTAACCACTCCTGGGGTTTTGATCTTCAGGACAGGAATTACAAAACTCCCCGGGAGCTAATCCAGCTTTTAATTAAAGCAGCCGGCTACAACACCAATCTCTTACTTAATGTCGGGCCAATGCCTAATGGCCGGATTCAGCCTGAGTGTGTGGAAAGACTAGAAGCCATGGGAGAGTGGCTCCAAAAAAATGGAGAGAGTATTTACGGGACTCGGGGAGGTCCGGTAGCTCCCCGGCCTTGGGGAGTTACTACCCAAAAAGGAAAAACTGTTTATGTTCACATTCTCAATTACCAGGATCAAGCTCTTTT
Source organism: Candidatus Aminicenantota bacterium (assembly GCA_011042725.1). Taxonomy (GTDB): domain Bacteria; phylum Acidobacteriota; class Aminicenantia; order Aminicenantales; family Aminicenantaceae; genus JdFR-80. The sequence goes on from DQWD01000259.1 coordinate 3,722, forward strand.
CCTCCCGGGTTTCAAGTTGAAAGTTCATCAAGCGTCAATTTTTCCCGGAGGAAGCAAAATCCGCTTCCAAAAACTTAAAGAAGGCCTGCTTCTGGATCTATCTTCTATTAAATTGAACGAGATAGATACGATAATCAAACTTGATTTGAAATAAAGCCACTCCCGCGGCTAAGCCTGGAGTTTTAGCCCTCGAACATAATCATGCTCTGGAATATTGGGGTGTTACGAATATATTTCTTGGCAATCTCCTCCCTCACTTGGCCTATTGCCTGGGCAAAGCGCATGTCCGCCTCACGAGTTTCCCTTACAAAAATTCCTCAAGCTTTGATTTATCTTTTTGGACTAGGCGGATTGCCCCTCCTTTAATTAATCTTTCCTGCTTATAAGACTAAGTTATACTCATTCCTTCACAGGGATTAAGCCCATCTCTTCTGCCTTGAGCCGCAGTAAAGGAATGGTAATTACCTCCTCCAACAAGGCATCTGAAATTAACTCCCAGACCTCAGCAGCTCCCATGGTATCAATTACCGCCTCAGTGCTTGTATCAGTATCACCATCAGCGTCTTTAAAAAGATAAAGAATTTTGGTTCGGCCGGAGGCCTTATAATCTGGCCCTTCTACCCAGCCATCGCCATCGTTATCGTAATAGGGATCATTAGCCAAGATGGAGGACAAATTCCAATAGGGGGCCGTTTTGCCCTCCTCCTTCAACACGGAGTTATTAAGCTCTTCAAGAATCAAGTTGGCAATGTGAGCATGGACAGTATGGCTGGGGTGGACTCCATCCAAAGAAAAAGCTCCTCCCCTACTCCACTCGCGGGTAAGATGAGCCGCGCCTACCCAAAGCCCCGAATCAAAAAGACTATTCAGCTTACTACCAATATCAAGTAAGTGGACATTAGAAGGTAAGGAAAGGCTTTTTAAATATCCGTTAAAATCATTGATCCGATTCCTAATTTGCAGGCGTTCACCTTCTGACATGACAAGGCCATTATCGCTAAGTATGGAATTTAATTTGTCTCCCTCACCGCTTTTTACTAGGGCATAAAGGCTGATAAAGGTCAACAATGAAATTCGCCCATCAATAAAAGAAAAATCGTCCCCAAAATAATGCTCAAGATCCTCCTCGCCAAAAAAATAACCTGGTTCGGTATAATAAGGAAAAGTCAAAAGAAAGAGTTCCACCTGATCATTGCTAATCTCCTCTTCCATTCTATCTAACAAATGTTTATATTGCGCCACAAAATCTTCAAGATTGGTCAAATTACGTCCGATAGCCTCTCCAGTATAAGGACTAAAACTTAGCATTCCCTGCTTGTATCCATAAGCCAAGAGCAATCTAACTCCTGGTTTGAGCTTGTCTTTTATCTGGGCAAATGGAATGGGAAGATACATGGGATTTTCTCCGCCCAACCCCAAAGAAGCCAAAGCCGCATCGTTAGTGCCAACCCACCAAATTACCCAAGCCGGCCCTCGATGATTATTTAAGCGCCAGATTAGAGCATCAAATTGGGAAACAGGCTTTCTTGCCAAGAGATTTATGGGGTAAAGAACTTTATCATGGAGATCAGCAAATAGATAAGGTTGAAGTCGGTCACAAAGATACTTGTCATCGAGATAATTACCCTCGCCCGCGCCAACTCGCGGCCCATACTCATAGCCTTCCACAGAAAAGATGTCTTCCCCATCAACCGCTAGATTTGTCGGCACAGCTAGAGGATTGATTCTATGTTCATTTTCATTCAGGTAAGGCTGGACGAACTTGAACCGTAACCCTGTTTCCTTCAACTTTTTGTAAACTAGTTGAAGATAAGCGTTCTTCGTGTTGAATTCATTGTTGGTTGCATCTCGAGTTCCGTGAGTCATGCTATTGCCCACGCCAACCAACATTATGCGTGGACTCCACCACCAAGATGTTTTGGCGTG
>DQWD01000105.1 GCA_011042725.1 Candidatus Aminicenantota bacterium
CTGCTGCCAATTAGGGAGGAGTAACCATGGTTGTAACTTAAATCACTGACACTGAAAATATCTCCTGAACCGATCCAGGTGGCTAAGAGGGTGCCGACCAACACAGGAGCGGTTAAAGTTCGACCAGCCACCAGAAAATCTTCTTTTTTCTTCAGACGACGGGTTAGCTTTAGGCCAAAGACAAACAGAAAGAGCAGGTAAAAAACGAGAGTAAGATAATAAGCCATCGTAGCTCCCTTCAGTCTTGTCGCTTAAAAATACCTTTTAATTTAGGGAAAAAGTTATTGATTTTTAATCGACAATAGACGAAAAACATGACTAGGTATCTTCCTAGATCTTGAGGAGTGCGAATATTTTTTATTACTTGCGGAATTTTTTCCAGGATGGATATTTTTCCTTGACTGAAAGACCAGCGAAACACCAGCTCGCTGACTTGGCTCCAAGTTAATTTATCCAGAAAAAGGGGGACGTTTCCCTGGGCGGTGGGCAGAGTAACGATTTTTGCCGGGTGAGGTTTTGCCCAAGAAAAGCCGGGAGAAAGAACTCCCAGCTCTTTGGCTGTTTTTTCCAAGGGAGTTCCGGGATAAACATGGAGAATAGCGATACTTCCCTCTATTTTATCTCGATACTGCTCGATTATCTTGATTGTTTCCTGAGCTTCTTCCCAGGTTTCGGTAGGATGACTAAAAATGAAAAAGGCGTTGGGGATGATGTCTAACTCCAGGCACCACTGGACAACTCGATGAAAATCGTCGATGTTTATTTTTTTATGGATAATTTCATTGCGGACTCTCTCTGAACCAGCCTCCAAGCCAAAGGAAAGGTGGAAGAGACCAGCCTTTTTCATTTTTTCGAGCAGGGGGCGGTTAATCAAGTCGAGACGAATATCGCATTTCCAGAAGATATTAAGCTGACGTTCGAGGATAAGATCACAGATTTTTTCCACTCTTTTTGGATTGGCATTAAAGGTATCATCGAAGAAGAAAAACACATCTACCTTATATTTTTCTTTTAGGTATTCAATTTCCCCGATAATATTTTCGGGAGAGCGCAGGCGGACCTGCCGTCCCCAGTTAATGGGAGTGGCACAAAAATTACAGTTAAAAGGGCAACCACGACTAGTGATCATGTTAATGGCGGGTAATAATCCCCGACCGGGAACTTCGAATCGAAAGTTATATTTTTCAAAGGGAATAAGGTGGAAAGCGGGAAAAGGCAGGGAATCAAGATTAAGAATTGGCGGCCGGCGAGGATTTATCTTAATCTGCCCATCTTGGCGGTAAGCTAACCCGGTGATATTGGCAAGAGAGTGGAGGCTGGGTTCTTTTTCCCACGCTGTACAAAGCTCTTTCATAGTTTCTTCACCTTCGCCAATGACGACTACGTCTAACTCGGGTATGTGAGCTAGAGAGTCTTCTGGGGCCATTGAAGCATGAGGTCCGCCGAGGAGGGTTAGAGCTGAGGGATAAGCTTGCTTTGCTTTCCGGACTAACTTGAAACTTTGAAAACGGTTTTCGGTAGTAGAGGTAACGCCGATTATATCCGGCTTAAATTCCTGAATTTTTCGTTGAATTTGCTGGAAACTAAGCTTAAGGATATCAGCCGGGATAATCTGAATTTCATGCCCCTCTTTTTCTAAAACAGCCGCGATATAGAGAAGTCCCAAAGGAGGCATAGACGAACCTTGGCGCCATCTTTCAGCAAAATATCCGCCAGGAGCAACAAAAAGCTGGATTTTCATTTCCTCATTTCTCCTTGAAGTTAAGTTGGCCTTGCTCGAGTTGGAGAGAATAAATAGTGGTAACATTTGGTTCCGACATGGTCGTTCCGTAAAGGTAGTCGGCCACTTCCATTGTTTTGAAGTTATGGGTGATGATGATGAATTGGGTGTTGGCTTTGCTTTGTCTCATCAAATTCAGGAAACGGCCAATGTTGGCTTCATCAAGCGCAGCATCTACTTCATCAAGAAGACAAAAGGGGGCGGGTCTAGTTTTAAAAAGAGCAAAAAGAAAAGCCAGGCTAGTTAAGGATTTTTCTCCTCCCGAGAGAAGGCTGAGCTTTTGGATTCGCTTTCCTGGTGGTTGAGCCACTATTTCTACGCCACTTTCCAAAGGATTTTCCGGCTCAAGAAGCTTCACTTCAGCCTGACCGCCATCGAAAAGAATCTGAAAGATCTCTTGAAAGTATTGATTAACTTGGTCCAAAGTCTCGAGAAATCTAGTTTTACTTTCTTGGTCAATCTTCCGGATGGCTTCTTTGGTGGAACTGATGGATTCTCTTAGGTCTTGTCTTTGTTGAAGAAGAAAGTCCAAGCGCTCCTTTTCTCGGTTATATTCTTCTTCGGCGACTAGATTGACATTACCCATTTTCTGTAATTTTTCTTTAGCCCCGGTTAAAGCTTCTTCGATTTCCGGGAAGGAAGCTTTTTCTAAAGGAACGTTTTTCTTAATCTCTTCTAAGGTGTTCCTTGTCTCTTGCCAGCAGGTTTCTTCCAGGTTGGCAAGATCCCGTTCAATCTGGGCTTTTTTGATTTCCCAGGCCATCCTCTCTTCTTGAGCCTTTTCTTGTTTCTGTTTTAATTGGCGCCCTTCCTCCTCCAGCTCTTTCTTCTGCTGCTGGATTAGATGGAGACTATTCTCTAGTTCTTGAAGGGCTTTTTCTTCTCGAGTAACTAAAGATTCTTGCTGGGCAATTTTTTTTTCCAAAGAAGTGAGATTTTCTTTACCCTTTTGGAGCTCTTCTTGGAGAGTTTTCTTTTCATTGTCAATTTTATCTAATTTTTGCTTTAAAGTAGTGAAGTGATCCTGAATTTGCTGCTGTTGCTGGAGAAGAAGAGTATTTTTTTCTTTTAACCGCTGTTCTTGAGCCTGATAATGGAAGAGTTGGGCTTGATCCTGCTCGAGATTTTGCTTTAAATTGGCCAAAGAATTGTTTTCTTCGGCTAGTTTCTGCCACCACCCGTCGATCTCCTGGGATAACTGGGCTTCTTTGCTCTTTAATGATTGAAGTTGGTTTTCGCCAGAGTTTCTTTCCTCTTTTAATATTTCCAGTTCCTGGTTAACAACCTGCAGGTTGTTTTCCCAGCGTTTGATTTCTTTTTGGAGATAGGAAATGTCCTTATCTAAGCTAGCCTTTTTCTTTTCTAGCTCTTTGAGAGAAATGGTTAGTTCGTCCTGTTGGATCTTTAAGTGATTTATTTTTTCTTCAATCTTTTTTATCTTTTCTTGGAGAGGTTTTAACTGCTCGATAACTTGTTTTTGCTCCTGGGTTAAATTTTGCTTGGCCAAGCGAAGGGTAAGCAAACCTTCTTTTGGTTGACCTCTTTTCAACAGACCAGAAGAGAAAAGAATGTCTCCTGATTTAGTAAGATAATTATTTTCCGGGTGTTGGAGCCAGGAAGAAATAGCTTCTTCAAGGCTATTGACAATTAGGGCATCAGGCAGATGATCTAGGGTAATTGGTCGAGGACAAGAAATCATCAATTGACTCTTAAGAGAAGGGCGTTTAGAGGGAGTTGAGGATGAGGATTGCGCTTGGCTGGATTTTGTCGGAACAAGTAGAACAACTCCTGCGGTAGGGAGGGAAATTTTCTTGTTGAGGATATCCTCAGGATTAAGGATTGGAGCCCGGGATTCAATTTCCCAAAAATTGTCAAGTAAGCGGGCAATTTCGGGTTGGGCTTCCAACCAGTCAGCCAGCACCCCTTCTGAGGATGAACTTGAACTCAGAGGGTGTAACTGATTAATTAAGTGTTCAAGGGCTTTTATTTTAGAAGTTAATTCTTGCTGGGAAATAAGCAATTCTTTTTCCTGGCGGTTTAAAACTTCCAATTCGGATATCGCTTTCTTTAGCTCTTGATTTAGCTTATTTAATTGTTCAGAAAGTTCACCGAGCTTTTCTTCTTGTGCTTGCCGGGATTTACTCAAGTTGGCTAATTCTCTTTGCTGGTCAGCGAGAGCTTGAGTTGTGTTTTCTTTTTGGGACCTAATTTTTTTTTCTTGGTTGAGAATAAACTCGATGTCTTTTTCTTGGCGAGCTAATTTATTCTTGGTTTCTGTTAATTCTCCCAGCAGCCGAAGGTGTTGATGGCGGATGTCTTCAATGGCTTTTTGTTTAGCCGAGACTATTTTCGCTTTAGCCTCTACGTTTTGGGATGATATTTTTAACTGCTCTTGGAGTTCCTGGCGCTTGTTTTCATTCTGTTGAATCTCTTGGCTAAGCTTTTCTTGCTGCCCTTGGAGGTTGATTGTCTCTTGGTGAAGTTCTTTTTCATCTTGGTTGAGAGTCTTAATTTTTTCTTTGAGGAAATGGAGGCGGCCTTCTTCTTTTTCTTTTTGCGACCTTAAGCGCTGGAGGGCAGTCTGATCTTTTCTAAATTGTAATTGTTCTGACTGAATTTTTTGCTCTTTTTCCCAAATTAGGGCTTGCCGTTGGTAGAGTTGAGTTTCCTTTTCTTTTAAGTAATGAGTTTTTTCTTTTTCCTGGGTTAGGGAGGATTGGTAGTGAGTTAGAATTTCATGTTGCTGGTCTTCGAGGAGTTGGATTTTGTAACGGAATTGCTGCCGGGTTAACTGACGAATTGATTCCCGAAGGCGACGAAAACGACGGGCCGCTTGAGCCTGCCGCTGTAAAGAGCGAGTTCTTTTTTCGACTTCCTCAATGATATCTTCCAGGCGAGCTAGATTTTGTTCGCTGTTATTCAATTTGATTTGAGCTTGCCTTTTTTTCTCTTTATAGAACGAGGTGCCCGCGGCTTCTTCGATGAGAAGCCTTTTTTCCGTCGGTTGGGTGTTAAGAAAAAAAGCAATGCTTCCCTGTTCGATGATAAAGTAGCTGCGCTCGCCAATACCTTTTTTCCATAATTGATCTCGAATGTCTTTAAGGCGAGCGGGCTTCCCGTTAAGCCGGTACTCGCTTTCTCCAGTGCGGAAAAATCGATGGGTGACCTGGAGTTCTTCATCATCTTCTTCAGCCAGAGAAAGAGTTACTTCGGCCATATTTAGAGGGGGGCGAGAGGAGTTGCCGTTGAAGATAATATCTTCTTTTTTATCGCTGCGGAGAGATTTGGGCTTTTTCTCCCCGAGAGCGAAAAGGAGAGCATCAACCAGGTTGCTTTTTCCAGTACCATTGGGACCAACAATAGCCGTGATTCCCGGATGAAGTTGAATTTTGGTTCTTTCGGGAAAGGACTTGAAGCCTTGAAGTTCTATTTTTTTTAAATACATAAGTTTTTCTTGGTTAAATCCTCTTCAGGTTTTCTTGACACCTTAACTGGAATATACTACTAATTTATCTCAAGTCGAGAATTTATTGTAATCATTTTCGCACTAAATGCAATGAGCCAGCGTAGCTCAGCGGTAGAGCAACTGATTCGTAATCAGTGGGTCGGAGGTTCGAATCCTCTCGCTGGCTCTTTTTTTATGTCTAAATTATTGTTTTGCTTCAATCTAACCAGTATTAGGCTGGTTTAAGTTAATTGAGTTGACTATTTTTCTTTCCATCCCTTTTCTTTTTTCAATATGTTATAATTACCAACAAGATAAGAAGAGGTTGAGAAGTTTTTTTGAAAATAGAGATCGATAAA
>DQWD01000100.1 GCA_011042725.1 Candidatus Aminicenantota bacterium
GAGCGCCTATTGAGCACGGCCCGTTTAGAGTTTTGAAACTCATCTTAACAGTGAATAAAGTCCAAAGGTTCGAATTGATCGGGCGCAGTTTCGCCGGCGCCGGGAAGGGCGGTGAAGGAATGGTGTTAGAAATCTCGATCGAAGCGGAGACATTTTCCTTCGCCTTAACGTTGTAACTCATTCCCTGGTTTGATTATTTCTTGACATCTATTTTAGGGGAGATTTAAATAGAGAGAGGAGGCGATAAATGTTAGATTGGAATAAACTTACGGTTAAATCTCAAGAAGCCCTTCAACATGCTCAACGGAAAGCAAGAGAATCTAATCATCAAGAAATTCAGCCTGAACATCTCTTGGCTGTATTTCTTGAACAAGAAGATAACATTGTCAGGTCAGTTCTGGAAAAAATCGGCCTTAACTCTAATCTCCTTCACCAAGAAATAGAGAATTATCTTCAAAAATTACCTCAAGTTGAAGGTGCCACTGAAATTTACATTTCACCGTCTCTTCGACAAGTTTTAGATGCGGCTCAAGGTGAGGCGGACCAATTGCAAGATGAATACATTTCCACCGAGCATATTTTCTTGGCTATTTTGAAGAATAAAAACCTTCCTGCCAGCCAAATACTGCGTCGCCATGGGATTCAGGTTGATAATTTTTTACAAGCCTTGGCCTCCATTCGCGGGTCACACCGAGTAACAGATCCTGAACCAGAAGGAAAATACCAAGCTTTGGAAAGGTATGGCCGGGATTTGACGGCTATAGCTCGTCAGGGAAAATTAGATCCGGTTATTGGGCGAGAGGAAGAAATAAGAAGAGTTATCCAAGTTCTTTCCCGAAGAACTAAAAACAACCCAGTGCTTATCGGAGAAGCTGGAGTAGGCAAGACAGCCATTGCTGAAGGATTAGCCCAAAGGGTCGCTAATGGGGATGTGCCTCAATCTTTGAAAGATAAAAAGATTATTGCTTTGGATATGGGGGCTTTGATTGCTGGTGCCAAGTTTAGAGGCGAGTTTGAGGAAAGATTAAAGGCAGTTTTAAGAGAAGTAAAAGAATCAGAAGGTAAAGTAGTTTTGTTTATCGATGAATTACATACCATTATTGGCGCCGGGGCAGCTGAAGGGGCGGTTGATGCCTCGAATATGCTTAAACCAGCCTTGGCTCGGGGAGAGTTGCGTTGTATCGGGGCCACTACTTTGAACGAATATCAAAAATATATTGAAAGAGATGCTGCTTTAGAGAGAAGATTTCAACCTGTTTTTGTCCGTGAGCCATCAATTGAAGAAACAATATCCATTCTTCGAGGGATAAAAGAGAAATATGAACTGCATCACGGAGTGAAGATTAAGGATTCAGCCTTGGTAGCCGCGGCCACTTTATCGCACCGCTACATCACTGATCGCCATTTGCCCGATAAAGCTGTTGACTTAATTGATGAAGCTGCTTCTCGAATCAGGATGGAAATTGATTCTCTTCCTGAGGAAATCGATGAACTGGAGAGAAGGATAACTCAACTCGAGATAGAAAAGCAGGCTTTACGCAAGGAAAAAGATAAGGCTTCTCGCGAAAGGTTGGAAAAACTGGAGAAAGAACTGGCGGGATTAAAAGAAAAGAGAGATGAGCTGAAAGCTCATTGGCTGCGGGAGAAGGAGATTATCTCGGAGATCAACCAGTTAAAAGAAGAAAGAGACAATTTAAAGATAGAAGAGCAAAAAGCCGAGAGACAAGGTGAGCTGGAAAAGGTGGCGGAAATAAGATATGGACGCCTGGTGGAATTGAATAAAAAGATAGATGAGCTTTCGCAACAACTGGCAGAGGTTCAAAAGTCACAAAAGATGTTAAAAGAAGAGGTAGATGAGGAAGATATTGCTGAAATTGTTTCCAAATGGACAGGAATTCCGGTCTCGAAGTTGATGGAAGGTGAAGTTGAGAAACTAATTAAGATGGAGAAAGCCCTTGCTCGTCGAGTAGTAGGGCAAGACCAGGCTTTAAAAGCCGTGGCGAATACCATTCGCCGGGCTAGAGCAGGGATTCAAGATAGCACCCGGCCATTAGGTTCTTTCCTCTTCCTTGGTCCTACTGGAGTAGGTAAGACTGAGCTAGCCCGGGCTTTAGCGGAGTTTCTTTTTGATGATGAAAAAGCTATGGTCAGGTTGGATATGTCTGAATATATGGAAAAACACTCCGTCGCCCGGCTTATTGGAGCTCCTCCTGGATATGTTGGTTATGAGGAGGGGGGACAGTTGACGGAAGCAGTGCGACGTCGACCGTATTCCATTGTATTACTAGATGAAATTGAAAAAGCTCATCCTGACGTTTTTAATATTCTTCTTCAGATTCTAGATGATGGTCGATTGACCGATGGAAAAGGACGAACAGTTGATTTTAGGAATACAATCATCATCATGACTTCCAACCTGGGAAGTCATGCGATTAAAGACTTGAGCCATGATTATGACCGGATGCAAGAAGAAGTTAAAGCCATTCTGGAGAGACATTTTCGTCCAGAATTTTTGAATCGCGTTGACGAAATTATTACTTTTAAACCTTTGACGATAGAGGTTATTCTCCAGATAGTAGATATTCAACTGGAATATCTACGCCAGAGATTGAAGGAGAGGCGAATTGAACTTCAGTTTAGTGAGCCAGCCAAAAAGTTGTTGGCCGAAAGAGGGTATGACCCGGTTTATGGGGCTCGTCCCCTTAAAAGAACAATTCAGCAGGAAATTCAGAATCCCTTGGCTCTCAAGCTGCTGGAAGGCCAATTTCTTGAAGGAGACACCATTTATATTGATGTGAATGAGAAGGGAGAGATTACTTTTAACAAAAAATAAAAAGAGTGGAAATTTATGACCATTGATAACCAAAACATTTACCGCCGGGTCAAGGACGCTTTAGAGCAACTTCGTCCTCATCTTCAGGCTGATGGAGGAGACGTGGAGCTGGTGCAAGTTACGCCTGAAGGAGTGGTCAAACTAAGATTCTTGGGGGCTTGTCTGGGTTGTCCAATGCGTCAAATAACCCTTACCCAGGGGATAACTAGGTTTATCAAAAAAGCCGTCCCCGAAGTTAAAGGGGTTGAAGCAATCTAAAGTTAGATCCAAGGATTTCGGTGATTTACCGAAAAGATGTGGTTAATTGTTTTATATTGTTATTAATTGACAAAAAGTTCGAGATGTCGTAAATATGAAAAAAAGAAGGAGGTTTACCATGAAAACCCTGAAAACAATCGGTTTATTAATTGTTGTTTTCTTTTTGGCCTCCGGTTTAAGCTGGAGTAATGGACTGAATCTCAACAGCTTAGGAACCAGAGCTTTAACGATGGGGGGAGCTTTTGTTGGCCTAGCTGATGATTTTAGTGCCATCTTCTGGAACCCAGCTGGAGCAGCTTTTTTTAACCAGCAATACTTCGGTTTTTACGGAACCGACTTAATTCCTTCCTCAACTTATGAAATGACCATTAATATCCCTGGTGTTGGCCCTTTCACATTAGTTGATGCCAAAACGAAAAGGAAACACTATCTTGGCGGAATGGCGGCTTATTATCGTCCTCTCACTCCCAATGTAGTGGCTGGGTTTGGTATTTACACCCCTTCGGGCTTGGGCGCCGATTGGAATGGCGCTGATTTTGCAGCTATCTCAAATGATAATGCCTCTCTAAAGTGGCGAAGTAAAATTGGCTTGGTAACTTTTTCTCCCTTGATTGCCGTAAAATTGACCGACCAGATTTCTTTGGGGGCAACTTTTAACATCAATTATGGTCTTTTTGATATTGCTATGCATGCTGGTTCGGCGGAAGTGCCTCTTCCTGTTCCTCCTTATGTGATGGAGGTTGACCTAGGTCAATATGAAGAAAGCATGAAAGGCTGGGGGTACGGAGCAACTTTTGGCGTTCTGATGAGACCCAGTGATATGTTTAGCTTTGGAGCTACGGTGAAAACAGCCTCTACAGTGAAGTTTAAAGGAGATGCAAGTATTTCTAAACTAGGGCTTTTGGGAGCGAATTCAACCTCTGATGTGGAGAGGGAAGTAACTTGGCCAATGTGGGTCGCCGCGGGCTTAGCTTTAAGGCCAATGCCTGATTTAACCTTAACTGCCGATGTGCAGTGGACTCAATGGTCCAAGCTGGATACGATGCATACTGACTTTAAAGATCCTTTCTGGCAAGTGATGATGGCGGCCAGTGGAGACGATGAACGACCTCTTTATTGGAAGGATACCACTCAGATTCGTTTTGGAGCCGAGTATAAATTGAGAACTGTTGCTTTGCGGGCTGGCTATTATTATGATCCGAGCCCGAGCCCGGCTAAGACCATGAATGTTCTTCTTCCCAGCTATGATTTCAATGTGTTTACTTTAGGTTTAGGGTATAGCCTTGATGGGCTGCAGATTGATATGGGGATTGAGTATCTAATGGGCAAGGAAAGAGAAGTTCCATATGAAAAAACACTCCTTGATCCCGAGTATGAAGCAGCCATGCCCGGAATATATAACATGACCCTGATTGTGCCGAATTTGTCGATAAGCTATAAATTTTAATATAGGGTCCAGGTAAACCCTGAAGAGCTTTAGCCCAAGAGAAATTATCAAAAAAGGGGAAAGTTAATCCCCCTTTTTACCATTAATTTTTTAAATGATAAATAGATTACGTAAAGGGACAATTTTTTACCTTTTGCCTTCCAGGAAAGGAGAACCTTAATGGAAATAAGAAAAGCAGTAATCCCTTCAGCGGGGTATGGCACCCGATTTTTACCGGCCACCAAAGCTCAACCTAAGGAGATGTTGGTTGTCGTGGATAAACCTTTAATTCAATACAGTGTGGAAGAGGCCGTTCAGGCTGGATTGAGGAAAATAGGCATCATCGTCAGTCGTCGCAAGGAAGCTATTCTTGATCATTTCGATAGCAACCCAGAATTGGAACATTTTCTAGAGGAAAAGGGAAAGGTAGACTTGCTTGAAGAAGTGAAGAGGCTTAGTCAATTGGCCGATTTTTGTTATATCCGCCAGCGGCAAGCCCTTGGTCTCGGACACGCCATCTTAATGAGTGAAGATTTTATCGGCCAAGAGCCTTTTGCTGCACTCTTACCCGATGATATTTTTGACTGCCCAGTTCCTTGTATTCAACAACTCATGGAAGTTTTTCGAGAAAAAAAAGCCGCGGTTATTGTGCTTCAAAGAGTTGGCGAAGAGGGGATGGATAAATATGGAATTATAAAGCCTCGTCCAATAAGTGACCGCTTGTTTCAAGTGGAAGCCTTGGAAGAGAAGCCTGGCCGGGAAAAAGCCTATTCTGATTTGGCTGTCCTTGGACGTTATGTCTTTACCCCGGAAATATTTAAGTTTATTAAGGAAACTCCTCCTGACAAGAGAGGCGAGATTCAAATCACCGACGCTATTCAACGTCTCCTCAAAGAACAGCCTGTTTATGGCCTGCTTTTTGAAGGCAAGAGATATGATGCTGGCGATAAACTTGGTTTTCTCCAAGCAACAATTGAATTAGCTTTGAAAAATCAAGCTTTTCAGCCCGAATTCTTGGGGTTTTTAAAAGA
>DQWD01000156.1 GCA_011042725.1 Candidatus Aminicenantota bacterium
CAAAAATGGAGCCCACTGACCATTACTTAATGAGTTTCTATGGCCGCTCATCTAAAAACATCAAGTTTTTTATTGCCTGGGAAGCATTACTGGAGCTTATCGAAATTGAAGTTTTAAAACTACTGGCTGCCTATCCTGTCCCTGAATGGAAAAAAGACGAAAAAACCATCCAAAATCATTTTCAGAGGCTTTGTCACCAAAAACAAGAGCTATTTAAGAAGCGGAGCTCTTTAGACGGGTCGAATCTTGAATTCATCTTGGATCATTCTTTCAAGATTTATCTCAACTCTAGCCAGCCAATCAAAAATATTATAAATATTTTAGCCGAAGAAGAAAGATTAAATTTTTTAATTGAAATCTACCTCAATCAAGCTAAGAACAGCAAACAACCTCATCTATTTTTTCATCTTATCAATGAAAGAATTCAACCCGAATTAGGTCTGGCGGAACGAGTTTCTCCCGCTCTTCTTCGGCCTTGTTTAAACCTCCTCCTCAACAAAGATATTCCCATTGAAAGTGGCCTCCAGTATACAGCTTCGGTAATTTTAAGTATACTTCAGGATATTCGCTCAACAGAAAAATTACTATACTCCTTGGCTCATTTCCCCCTCAATTTTTCAAAAATTAGAGAAAATATTATCTATACCTTAGGTAACTTGAAAGAAGCCCGAGCTGTTCCTTATCTAAGGCGCCTCCTTCGCACAAAAAAAGATATTATCTCTTTAAAATTAGATAAAACTAAAAAATTTTTCATCCGCGAGCAAAAAGAAGAAGCAATCTGGGCCCTCGGGAAAATAGGTTTGGACGCGGAACCCGCCCTTCCCGAACTAACCAAATACACTCTTCACCCATCGACTAACATAAGAGCAGCCTTGGCCTGGACACTAGGAGAAATTGGACGTCTCCAAAAAGATATAATGGGTGGAGTAAGTGCTGAGATTATCATTTCTCTACTAAAACTTCTCCAGCAGAAAGACAAAGTTGTCTTTGAAGAAACCGTAACCGCCCTTAAAAAAATAGAATTGCCAGAATTTCTCCATGCCCTTTATTTATATAATGTTAGTGCAGTGAACATCCTGGGAATTCCTCCCGCCCAAAAAGGCTTATATGAAGTGTCAGAAACAATACATGCTCTTCTTCGATCTCAAAAAAGGGTCATCATGGCGGTCAACGGGGATTCCGGTACTGGAAAGACATATTTTTGCCAAGCTATTCGGGAAGGATTTGGAGATATAAAAAAGGAAGAAATTTTATATCTAATGCGCGACCGGAGAAAAGATCAGAGAATCTTAAATCGTCTTCTTGGCCTCCGTTGGCTTAAAAAATACATCGATCCTTCCCATTATCAAGACTATCCACTCGATGAGAAAAAAGATAATCCCGAAGAATTTCTGCATCAATTCTTGACTGAAGAAAAAGATAGAAAATTAATCATCCTCGATGGCTGTCGTGATAAGCATTATTTTCAAAGAATTATCGATATTCTCTATTCCCATGGTTTTCTTGATCTTGTAGTTAATTTCCGGGCTTCCCATTCAACCAGAAGGATTAACCTTGAACAACGAGAAATTGCCTTAGAAAGTATTAAGAATCACCTCTCCTTTCTCGAAGATCCAGCGCTAGAAGATACGATTTACTACCAAGAAGGAAAAATTTATCTCTATGACCTCGACAATTCGACTCCCTGTCGTTTAAATCGGGAAGAAATCCAAGAACTCTTTAACTCCAAAAGAATAGAAACTTGGGAAATCTTTATCCGACCTGGGAAATTTGATCTTCCTTGCCTTAATCTTCAACGTTATCAATCTTCTTGGCCCTTTATTCCCAAATCCTTGATTAATCCTGTTGCTGCTTCTTTTCCCAAATTTAAAATCAGGAGTTTACCTGCCCGGGAAAAGAAATTTAAGCTTCAGGTTAATGCTGAAAATAAAGTCGAGCCATTCCTAATCGCCTCGATTAATCTTGATTCTCTCCACCCTGTGAAACTTTCTTACTACGCCCAAGATCAAATAGCCGGCCAGATGGAAAATAAGGGCCTTTTCATCTATTCTTTTATCGATAATCACTTGTTTTACCAACCATCACTTGAAGTTTCTCAATTTACTCTCCTGAAGAGAGTTTTCTATTTTTTCAATAAAAAAGGCAAATTTTTTGCCTATTCTTTTGAAAAGAATGAGTTAACTGCCTATGATTTAGATCTTTCGCCAATTACCACCATCTCTTCTTTACCACCATCCATCCTGATCACCGGACATCAGGACGGCCAAGCCTGCTTATGGAATATGGACGAACACCAAAGATGGATCATTCAGCCATCATTATTTCCAATAACTCTAACCTTCATCGATTATTTTTACCATCTCCTTATTGGTGACAACCAAGGAAAACTTTTTCTTCTTAAGCCTGAAAATGATTCTAAATGGTCTCTTAATTATTGGGATTCTGCCTGTAACTTTTTCCTCGCTCGAAAATACAGGCCAAGACAAATCCTTTTTTTAACCAGGGAAATTCAAGCTTTATCATCTGTTCAAAAAGTCTATTCTCTTAATTGGCTAAATTTAAAGAAAAACTCTCTTTTCCAAACCCATCTTCCAGAAAATATAAATCCTCTTTCCCTATGGGTTATTCCTGACGGAAGAATAATTTTTGCAGCAGCTATCCGTAACGAAAATGAACACCAGGCAGAATCAGCTTCTTTTCTTGTTATCCCCCATGACAAAACCTGCCTCCTCCAACGACTTTTTAAGCCTGAAGAGAATATTTCTGATGTCATAACCACGGGGCCAAGAATAATCTCTTGTGGACAAAATAAAAGAGGAGGAAGCTTGAAAATCTGGGGAAGCAAAGAATTTGCTCGAATCGAAAGACAAAAAATTCTCATTAAGCCGAATTAAAAATCATTTTCAACTTAAAAACTTGACATAAACAGCTACAAGAGTTAACTTATTAATGAAAATGGTTTTCATTATCATAAAGTTTAAGAAGGAAGGTTAAAATGCCTGGACCTTATCGGTGGCGCAAAAGAGTGGAAGGACACTTCTGCCGGTGGACGATGCCGAGAGAAGCTATCCTTGACCTTTTAACTCGGACATCTCAACATCTCACTGCCAAGGAAATCTATGCATCTCTTCTTCAACTTTACCCTGGAATTGGCCTAACTACTGTCTATCGAACCCTTGATTTACTGGAAAAATCAGGATTGATAAAAAAATTTAATTTTGGCCGAGGTGAGAATCGCTATGAATTTGCATCAGAAAATAAACCTCACCACCACCATCTCATTTGTACCAAGTGTGGCCAAATAATCGATTACAGTGATTTCGCCAATGAAGAGCTAGAACTAGTGAAAAAGACAGCCAAACATTTGGCTGAGAAATACAAATTTATCGTTCATGATCACAACATTGAATTTTATGGGTTATGTCAACAGTGCCAAAAAAGGCAATAATAATAACCAAAAATCAAAAAAAGGAGGTTTAATCATGCCTTTTGGAGATAGAACAGGACCTTTAGGTTTTGGCCCCCGGACAGGTCGCGGAAGGGGTTATTGTTCTGGATTTCCAACTCCTGGATTTATGAATCCAGGGCCAGGTTTTGGCTTTGGCCGCGGTTGGTTTGGTCGTGGTCGCGGTTTTGGCGGAGGACGAGGCTGGGGACTAGGACGTGGCCGATGCTGGCAAGCCTTCTATGGTTTCCCCTTTCCCTCCGTACCCCCTCACGCCTATCAAGGATATCCCTATGGAGACCCTTATTATCCTTATTATGGCCCAGAGACTGAACCAGCCCCAGAGTCAAAACCAAATCCTAAAGCCTAGAAAGCTATTAACCAATTTAGTTGAAAGGAGGTGACCAAAATGCCCTTTGGTATGGGACCAGCTGGTTGGTGGTATTGCTACCACCCCTACTTTCGTCACCCTTTTATTCCTCATTGGCCTCCTTATCCTTATCTCAGTCAAGAAGACGAACTAGCTTTCCTTGAAGAGGAAGCCCAGATTCTAGAAAGGGAACTGCAGGCCATTCAAAAGAGAATTGCCGAGTTAAAAAATAAATCTCACCAATCTTAAAGGAGGAAAGAAGAGCAGTCGTTTCGAATCATCATTCACCTCACTAGAGAAGAAAGAGGGCTGGGGGGAAGGTTAATCTCAACCAGCCCCGGTTGTCTATCAAATATAAAAATGTTATTTTTGGATTTAAAATTATTTTTGGATTTAAATGAATAAAAAGAATAAAATAATTAAATCTCAGAGTAAGTTAGAATTAAGAAATATATAAATCAGGATTCAAAATCTAAAAAAGGAGATTACTCATGAAAGTTGCTATTGCTGCCGATGGTCATCAAGTTTCTCCTCATTTTGGGCGATGCTCAAGCTATACCATTATTGAAGTTAAAGGAGGAGAGGTAATCAACCGAGAAGAAATACCTAATCCCGGGCACAGACCAGGATTCCTTCCCGAATATTTGGCTCGACATGGGGTTAATTGCATCATTGCCGGCGGGATGGGCCCTCGGGCTCAGAGCCTTTTTTCCCAACATAACATCCAGACACTCACCGGAGTGCAAGGCTCGATTGAAGAAGTCATTGACAAATTCGTTCGCCAAGAGCTCGAGGCAGGAAAAGATCTCTGTGACCATCACTCCCAAGAACATCACCAACCATGTGCTCATCATGATGAAAAAACTGCTATTTCTTCTGGTGACAAAATTGCTGTAACTGCCCAAGGAGATAACCTTGAAGCCGAAATAGACCCCCGCTTTGGTCGAAGCCCCTACTTTATTATCATTGATCCTCAAACACTCGATTACCAGGCTCATGCCAATCCCTACCGGGAATTAAGCCAAGGAGCGGGAATTCAAAGCGCTCAATTGCTCGCCCAACAAGGTGTCCGACTTCTGCTGACTGGGGAATGTGGTCCTAAAGCGTCACAAGTGCTCCAGGCTTCTGGGATCAGGGTGGTTACCGGAGTTTCCGGTTCTGTACAGGAAACAATAAACAAATATCTCAAGGAGAAAACTAATGAGTATCCAGGTTGACCCAAAAGTCGAACAAAACCTAAAAAAAATTAAACATCGACTTCTCGTATTTAGTGGCAAAGGGGGTGTAGGAAAAAGCACAGTGGCCGCCAACCTAGCCATAGCTTTCTCAATGAAGAATTTCAAGGTGGGACTTCTTGATGTCGATATCCATGGACCAAACCTGGCTAAAATTCTCGGTGTTGAAGATAAACGCCTCGATGTCTCTCCAAAAGGGATAAAAGCAGTTGAAGTTAACGGGAACCTAAAACTCGTTTCCATGGCCTTTCTGTTGGAAGATCCCAACTTACCCGTCATCTGGCGAGGCCCAATGAAGATGAAAGCTATCCAACAATTCTTGGGAGATGTGGAATGGGGAGAGCTCGACTGGTTAATCATCGACTCCCCCCCTGGCACTGGAGACGAACCCCTTTCGGTGGCCCAACTCATCCCGGCCACGGGAGCCCTTATCGTCACTAC
>DQWD01000025.1 GCA_011042725.1 Candidatus Aminicenantota bacterium
ACCTTCAATCTCATTAATTATTCCTTCAGCATCTGTTTGGTTGCTTTGGGGAAAAACTGCCTCTCTTGGAGACAATTTAAAAAATTCATCCTTCAAACTCTTAAGGTCACTGTTGGTTTCCTCTATCACCTTAAGTCGGCCGGAAGCTAAATCAAGATAAGCCAAGCCCCATTTTCCATCACTAATAATAAAACTTACTAAATAGGCATTTTCCTTTTTTTCTTCCCAATCAATTTCCAGAGCTGTGCCCGGGGTTAAGATTTTAACTACTTCGCGGCGAACAATACCCTTGGTTTTTTTGGGATCTTCTACTTGTTCACAAATAGCGACTTTGAATCCGTTCTTAAGAAGTTTAGCGATATATGCATCCGCAGCGTGATACGGCACCCCACACATTGGTACTTTCTGGCGTGAAGTTAAAGCTATTTCGAGAAGGGACGAGGCCACTTTAGCATCGTCGTAAAAAAGCTCATAAAAATCTCCCAACCGGAAAAACAACAAACAATCTTTATGCTCCCGCTTAATATTCAGGTATTGCTCCATCATCGGGGTAAGTAACTTTTTCTCCGCCATGGTTTACTTTCAACTATACTCACCCCTTTTAGCTTTTTCAAGACGACAGAGAAAATCAATTTTAATTAACGTGGAAAGGCTGAAAACTAACAGAAAGAAAGAATTAACCTGCTTAGTCCAGAGTCTAGACCTTAAAGACACTTTCTAAGTAAGGATTCTTAATTAAGATTAAGACTATTTTTCAGCGATGATGAAGCAAAGTTGGCTTCTCTAAAACCCCAGAAGTTTCCATAAAAGTGAACTATCTCCAAAACCGTGATAGCCTGGAAAATAGTTTTTTGCTTTAACTGTCAATATAGGATGAACACAACGAAATGAGGGCCAACCCGTTACTTCTTCTCCATTTTTTTCTGGTGCTAGGAAAAAGGTGACAGGCATTATATCAAAACCAGTTCTCTAGGAAATGCCCTAGGCTAAAATGAGTTGCCCCAACCATTTTTCCATCACAGTGCCAGAAATATTTACTCATGAAAAAGAAAAGTTGATTTTCAAATAAGAACTGAGTTAAATTAAAAGACGCTTCCAAATAATAATAGAGGAAAAGGAGAGGAATCATGAAAAAATCTTTTTTTTGGATTATCCTTATTAGTCTAACCTTATTTTTGGTCAATTGCGCCAAAGAGGAAAAAATGAAAGAAACCTCGGCTAATCCCTTTTTCACCGAATGGACAACTCCCTTTGGCACCCCTCCTTTTGATCAAATAAAAGAAGAACATTATAAGCCTGCTTTCCTCGAGGGGATGAAAAGACAGAAAGAAGAAATCCAATCGATCATCAATAACCCCGAACCACCCACTTTCGCCAATACCATCGAGGCTCTTGAGTACAGCGGTTCATTGTTGACTAAGGTTGAAAATGTGTTTGAAAATCTTCTTTCGGCCCATACCAATGATACTCTCCAAGCCATTGCTAAAGAAACAGCTCCCCTTCTTTCCCAGCACTACGACGATATTTATTTGAACACCAAACTTTTTGAAAGAGTAAAAGCTGTTTATGAACAAAAAGACAATCTCGATCTTACTGATGAGCAACAGATGCTTCTCACTAAATATTACAAAGATTTTGTCCGGGCTGGCGCTAACCTCGATGAAACCAAAAAGTCCCGTCTGCGGGAGATCAACCAGGAATTATCCCTTCTCACTTTGAAATTTGGAGAGAACATACTTAAAGAAAATAATGCTTTTGAACTAGTCATTGAAAATAAAGAAGACCTGGTTGGACTTCCCGATAATGTCATCGCTGCTGCCGCTGAAGCGGCCAAAGAAAGAGGTAAAGAAGGAAAGTGGGTCTTTACCTTACATAAACCCAGTATGATCCCTTTTCTCCAGTACTCACCTCGACGCGAACTAAGGGAAAAGATATTTAAAGCTTATATTAACCGGGGAAACAACAATAATGAATACGACAACAAAGCCATCGTCGCCCGGATTATCGCCTTAAGAATCGAAAAGGCTAACCTTCTTGGATATAAAACTCATGCTGATTATATTCTCGAAGAGAATATGGCCAAAACCCCGGCTAACGTTTACAAACTTCTCAATCAAATCTGGGAACCCGCTTTAAGAAAAGCCAAGGAAGAAGCCCAAGAACTACAAAAGCTAATCAAAGAAGAAGGGCACGATTTCCAACTCCAACCTTGGGATTGGTGGTATTATGCCGAAAAACTGAAAAAAAGAAAATATGACCTGAGCGAAGAGATGTTACGCCCTTATTTCCAACTAGAAAACGTAATTCAAGGGGCCTTTACCTTGGCTAATAAGCTTTATGGATTACAATTTGTCCAAAGAACAGATATTCCTAAATACCATCCTGATGTCCGTGTTTTCGAAGTCAAAGAAGCTGATGGCACCCATGTTGGAATTCTCTATACCGATTATTTTCCCCGGCCGTCAAAAGAAGGAGGAGCTTGGATGAACTCCTTCCGCAAGGAGTACAAGATTAACAACCAGAAAATAACTCCTATTATCTGTAACGTTGGCAATTTTTCCAAGCCAACCCAAGACCAACCAGCCCTTCTCAGTTATGAAGAAGTCTCCACTCTATTTCACGAATTTGGACATGGTTTGCATGGACTTTTATCCGATTGTACATACCGCCGTGTCTCGGGAACAGCAGTGCCCCGGGATTTTGTCGAACTGCCCTCGCAGATAATGGAAAACTGGGTAGGCGAACCAGAGATGCTTCAACTTTTCGCCCGTCATTACCAAACAGGGGAACCCATCCCGAACTCTCTTATTGAAAAGATTAAAAAGGCCCGCTTTTTTAATCAAGGCTTTGCCACAGTCGAGTACTTAGCCGCCTCATTCTTGGATATGGACTGGCACACTCTCACCGAGCCCGTCCCAGAAGAGAAAGTCATCGACTTTGAAAATCAATCTCTAGAAAAGATAGGGCTTATTCCCCAAATTATTGTCCGTTATCGAAGTCCCTATTTCAGCCACATTTTCGCTGGAGGCTATTCGGCTGGTTACTATAGCTACATTTGGTCCGAGGTTCTCGACGCGGATGCTTTCCAAGCCTTTAAAGAAAAGGGCCTCTTTGACCAAGAAACCGCACGATCATTTAGAGAAAATATTCTGGCTAAAGGAGGCTCTGAAGACCCCATGACTCTTTACCTTCGTTTCCGAGGCGCTCCCCCTCGTGTGGAACCACTTCTCAAGAGAAGAGGCCTTTTAGATAATTAATATCTCCAAGTTAATTTAATGTAGATTTTAAGGAAAAGACAAAAAGGAATGATTATGAGTTTGAGTTGTAACTCAGTAGATAAAGTCGAGGAGCCGGTTAAAAAAGAATAATTTGATTCTCCTATTGGCCAATTTCTTCTTTTCTTTAAAGAAAAGAGGCAAGATTTAAATCAGTTTTACTAAGGGAAAAAAGCATGAACTTTAGAGCTTTCACGCTCCTGCCCTTCATCATTTTGGTTTTGTTGGCCAGTTGTCAAACCTCGAAAGAACCTCCTCGATTCCAAGCGGTGGAAGCCAAAATTCAAGACATCCATCATGCCCTCCAAGAAAATCGCCTTACGGTTGAAGAACTCGTCGAGATCTACCTTCAACGAATAGAAAAATATGATAAATCCACCCTTCTCAACTCGATTACCGCTATTAACCCCAAGGCCAGGGAGAGAGCTAAAGAATTAGATGAAGAATTCCGCCAGACTGGCAAATTAAGACCTCTTCACGGCATATGTTTAGTGATTAAAGATAATATTGAAACAAAAGACATGCCGACAACTGCTGGCTCGGAGGCCTTAAAAAACTTTATTCCGCCTGATGACGCTTTTATCGTCAAAAAACTAAGGGAAGCCGGGGCAATAATTTTAGCTAAATCTAATATGGCTGAATGGGCCTTCAGTCCTTATATTACCCAGAGCGGAACCGCGGGTATTACCCGTAATCCTTATGATTTAAATCGAGTTCCAGCCGGCTCAAGTGGCGGCACGGCCGCGGCCGTGGCGGCCAATTTGGTGACCATCGGCCTCGGCACAGACACGGGTAATTCGGTGAGAGGACCTTCTTCCCATTGTTGTTTGGTCGGTCTCAGACCGACATTAGGCTTGGTAAGCCGGGACGGCATCATTCCTCTCTATCTCCGCAACGATACTGCCGGCCCCATGGGCAGAACGGTGGAAGATGTGGCTCACATCCTGGATATTATTGCTGGCTACGACCCTGCAGACCCCCTGACCAAAATGTCGGAAGGCAAAATACCCCTTTCCTATCTTAAGTTTCTAGATAAGAATGGTCTTCAGGGGGCTCGAGTGGGTGTTTTCCGTCTCTATACCGATCTTCCCACCGCTGATCCCCAGGTTGTGACTCTTTTTGAACAGGCTATTGAAGACCTAAAAAGAAATGGAGCTGTAATCGTTGATCCCTTTGTTATTCCCAAGTTTGGAGAATTAACTAAAAATTTATGGTGTGATACTTTTCGCCATGACTTAAACCAATATCTACTCTCCTTGGGAGAGAAAGCTCCGGTTAAGAATCTATTAGAGGTTTATAACAAGGGGCTTTTTTCCCTTTACATTCGCGATCGTTTGGTGCGCGCCCTGGACCAAGCTCCCGACAAAGTTCTATGCCAAGATATTTATCACGAACCTCGAAATATAGCGTTTCGCCAAGCGGTCCTGGAAGCAATGGCTAAACAAGGAGTTGACTTTATTATTTATCCGACTTGGAGTAATCCTCCCCGGAAACTGGGTGATCTTCGAAGCCCCGCAGGAGACAATAGCCAACTTCTCTCTCCCCATACTGGTTTTCCAGCCATCACGGTCCCCATGGGTTTTATCTCCAAAAACTTACCCGCCGGATTACAAATTGTGGGAAAATTATTCTCTGAGCCTCAACTCCTGAAAGTAGCCTACGCCTATGAACAAGCAACCCTTTACCGTCGACCTCCTCATAAATTTGATTGAATCCTGTTCTTCACCAATTTCAAAACAAAAAAACTTAATAGCTCTCACTTCTTCTCTCTTTAGACCTCAATTAAATCGATGAGCCTAAACTAAATTGACTTATTCCCTCAGGTAGTGTATATCATCTGAGTGATGACCGGACCCAATATTTTAACTTTGGGAAGAATAGTTGCCATCCCCATCTTAGTTATTACTCTTCTGACTGAATTCCATGGTCATCGAATGGTCTCATTTATCATTTTTGTCCTGGCGGTTTTAACCGACATGCTTGATGGGTTCTGGGCTCGTCTCCAAAATAAAAAATCTTCTTTAGGAGAACTCTTAGATCCCACTGCTGACAAACTTATTATCACTTCGGCCCTGATCTGTTTGGTCGAACTTGATCAAGTGCCAGCCTGGATGGCCATCATCATCATTGGGCGTGAAATAGCCGTCACC
>DQWD01000038.1 GCA_011042725.1 Candidatus Aminicenantota bacterium
CCCCACGCAGGGATTTAAATCGACGAAGAGCTTCTTTAGCTGGTCGACGACAATCTTTTCTAGGAGTCGCCCAGCTCAACAACAACTCAATGATTTCATAATCGAGGAAGCCAGCTAATCCTCCCTGGAGGAATTTTTGCCGCAGGCGCCGGCGATGGCCGCTTGTAAGGCGTGCATCAGATATCGAGTGTTTTTTATCCATAGCCATTTTTACCAATGGAACTAATGTCGTTCACGATATCCTTGGCCAACCTTCTAAATGATTTCTAAGTTAAGAAACAACTATCTCATCAAAGATTCTTATCTATATTTTTCTACGCCTTACGAAATTTAAGATGAAAAATCACCCTTGCTGTTTTTAGCTTTCCTCCTCTCATTTCCACCAGGCTCGCCCCCGGCTCATTTGCGTTCTACATCTATAAATGACGTCCAAAATCATCCTGATTTCACAAGACTGTAAAAAAATATTTAAAAAATCCCTTCTGCTTCCCATGAAATGGTAAGTAGCAACCAAAGAAAGAAGATGCTATCTCCTTCTCTGATGATTTAATTTGGAACTTAAACAAACTTAGGGTAAAATTATACTTCCTGGCGAAGATTTTCTAATGGAAAAAATTAAAGTATGGTTATTGCTTAAATTTTTAGCTGCCTTTAGCTAACCTAATTTTTCCGGAGATAAAACCCGATGGATAGCCGCGGCCGCTTGGCGGCCGTCTCCAAGGGCCAGAATCACCGTGGCATTGCCCCTAACGGCATCACCCCCGGCCCAAACGCCCTTTAAATTAGTCTGCAACTTTTCATCCACCTGGATCAGCCCCCACCGATTGACCGCAAGCTCCGGAGCATGTTTGAGAAAGAGTCGGTTGGGGGTTGTCCCCAAGGCTTCCACCACGGTGTCCAACTCGAGGACAAATTCGCTCCCTTCAATCGGAATTGGTCGCGGCCGGCCGCTAGCATCAGGCTCGCCTAATTTCATCCTCACCAGCTCAATGCCCCGGACCCAACCCTGTTCATCCCCCAAAATTCTCTTTGGGGCCACGAGCTCCATCCAGGTGACCCCTTCTTCTAGGGCATGATGGATTTCCTCAACTCTAGCTGGCGACTCTTTACGAGTGCGCCGGTAGAGGATAAAGACCTCTCTTGCACCCAGCCTCCGGGCACAGCGAGCGGCATCCATGGCCACATTGCCAGCTCCGATGACACCTGCTCGGTCACCACAAACAATTGGAGTATCGTATTCTAGAAAGCGATAAGCTTTCATTAAATTCACCCGAATTAAAAACTCGTTGGCCGAGTAGACTCCTTTGAGATGCTCCCCTTCAATGCCTAAGAAAAGAGGTGCTCCCGCTCCAGTGCCGATAAAAATGGCCTCATATTTATGCCTTAACTCATCAAAAGCAATATTCTGCCCAACAAAAAAGTTAAGTTGGAAATTAACCCCAATCTCCTCCAGCAAAGCAATTTCATAGTCGACGACTTCGGTAGGTAAACGAAAGGCAGGAATACCATACTGGAGCACTCCGCCAGCCTTGTGCAGGGCTTCAAAAACAGTCACCTGGTAACCCCACCGCCGCAGGTCATAGGCACAAATCAAGCCTGCCGGCCCTGAGCCGATGATGGCCACTCGGTGGGGTCGCTCTTTGATAACAATCTCTTCCTTAATGCCTCGCTCTCGGGCCCAGTCAGCTATAAAAGCTTCCAGTTTACCAATATTAATTCCTTGGCCATCTTGAGCCAGGGGGCACACCCCTTCACATTGGCTTTCTTGCGGACAAACCCGCCCGGTGATGGCCGGGATGGGATTATCTTCTTTAAGGAGAAAAAAAGCTTCTTTAAACTGGCGGGTGGCTATCGCTCGAATCATATCTAACACTCGAAGGTGAATAGGGCAATTTACCTCACAAGGTGCGCCGCGACATTGAATACACCGGCGAGCTTCAGCAACCGCTTCTTCGGCCGAATAACCAAGGGGAACGGAGGAAAAGTTCTTGATTCTCTGCTCCGGAGATAGTTCCCTCACTGGAACTCGTTGGCCTCTTATTTTAATCATGGGAAGCTGTTCCCTCTTTTGCCCTCACTTTGGTTTTTATCTCCATCTGCCTGGCCTCAAGCTGCTGTCGATAAACAGCCCAAGCCAGTCGCTCTTTAGCCCGAAACATTTCCAGTCGGCTGATCACATCATCAAAATTAACCCGATGGGCATCAAACTCGGGGCCATCAATACAGGCTAACTTCATGGCCTTGCCTAAAAAAACCCGGCAACTGCCACACATGCCCGTACCGTCAACCATGATGGTGTTTAAGCTAACGATGGTCTTGATTCTATGGGGCCTGGTTATCTCGGCAACTTTTCTCATCATCAGCGGTGGGCCGATGGCGATCACCCGTTGAATTTTCCCTCTGACCTCCTCCTCTTCCAGGATGCGCTCCAGTACATCAGTGACCAATCCCCTCTCTCCTCTGGTGCCATCATCGGTGGCGATAAATAAACTTGAACTTACCGCCTTGATTTTATCTTCGAGGATAAGATAATCTCTGCTTCGCGACCCGATGAGACTAATCACCTCATTGCCAGCGGCGGAGAGAGCCCTGACAATGGGTAAAAGACAGGCAATTCCTGTTCCGCCGCCCACACAAATGACCTGGCCAAAAAAGTTTATTTCTGAAGGATTACCCAGGGGGCCCACACAATTTTCAATCTCTTCCCCTTCCTTAAGCAAGCTCAGCTCTAAAGTTGTCTTGCCGACAACCTGAAAGACGAGGACGATTGTGCCTCGCTCAGGATGGGCCTCAGCCACGGTCAGCGGGATCCTCTCGCCACGCTCATGCACCTGGATGATGACAAATTGGCCTGCTTGAAAGCGACAAGCTACATGCGGTGCAGAGATTTCATACCAGAAGATATCCGGGCATAACTTCTGACGAGTAATGATTCTGGCCTTCATCCTGACTCCTCTGAATGAATTTCAGGGGATGGCTTGACTTGAATGGCAAGTTCAGGACAATACATCTCACATAGCCCACAATCCAGGCAATTCTCCTGGTTGATAACTCGAGGATAGCGGTAACCAAGTTGATTTCTTCCTTCCGCCCAGCAGAGAACTTGAGCCTGGCAAAGCTCAATACAAAGTCCGCATCCCTGACAAAGTTCTTCCTCAATATGAAGGCAAGGACGAGAATTATTATTTCTTAAATTTCCCATTTGGGGAGAAAGCTGGCTTAGCGGGGTTAATAGGTGAGAACGAGCTTGAACCAAAGCTGACTTGTCACCAGGAGAAGTAAGTTCCTTGCCCTCCACTTCACCGACCACAATCTTATTCTGCCGCAAATCAAATTCGTCAGCCGATGACCCCTCCCAAAAAGTGCTTGCTCGGTCATAGAAACCCAATCTTTCGGCGGCGCTGAGGAGCCGTTGGTGGGATGCATCCCAGACAACACAGGGGGTGATAACTTCGATAAAGCTCAACCCATCCATTCCTAATGATTTAGATAATGACTCCCGGAGCCATCCGCCATGGAGGGGCGTCCACCGCGCTAAAAGCACTGGTTCTAATTGAGCAAAAAGTTTGGGAAGATTGAAAGGCAGCTCATGTTGATTATCAACTGATTTTCGCCGCAAAGGAGTAGCGGCGAAGAAGTGCGTTTCGTTGGTCACATACAGGCAGTTATTGACATGAATAATAATCACTGGCCAAGGGGGTTGGTAATCAAGGCCGCCGAACAGCCTTTTTAATCCGGAGGATGTCCTTAGATTGGACGACTCTTTTTTAGGCGAACCCTCTGATACCGCTTTCTTCATTTTCCTGGCCAGTTCTAACCAATCAGTGGCTCCCGAAAGTAATAAATCCAGGTTATTCATCAGGACTAAGGCCCCTTTTAATTTCTGATTCTTAGAGAACTGCTTAAAAACCTTCCCTAAGGGTTCCCCTGGGGCTGAGATTCTTGATGGGGATTGGCGAAGGAGTTGGCTTAAAGCCTTATAAAGAGTCTCACCCAGGCGACCATCGTCCACTTCAACTTGGCAAACAGAGGATGGCAAAGCCTGGCTAATAAGGTGGAGACAGCCCGTTCCCATTACCCATAAATATTCCGAAAGATGGCCTCCTTCAGCTAAAAGAGCATCCAGCAGAGCAAAAAGGATCGATCCCAGGCCACAGCCTGGACAGCGGCGCGGGGTAATTTTATTTTTTTCGTTCAGCACAGAAACGGGATGTAAATACGGCCTATTCATTTTTCAGGTAGCTACTGCTTTAATCGCCATCTTGACGAACATGACCAATCACGAACCTCTCTCCACTACTTAAGTCCATCTCGGCAACCGAAGCCGCCAGGTTAATTACCGCCATCCTTTGCAACCAATTCATCCTTGGCAACGATTCTCCTAATTTCTTCCTGTCAGCCCAAATCATTAAACAAGGCGAGATTACTTCGATGAGATAAAAACCTTTTGCTTTCGTCAGGGCCATTTTTATCGCCCTGGTCAATCTTCGCACATGAAGGGATGTCCAGCGACTAACCGCCTCTACTCCTTGCTGGCGAGCTCTCCAAGGAAGGTTGACCAGCATCTTCTGTTCAGATGGGGGGAGATGAGCCAGGGGAACGGGGCCTTTAGAGATGGAATACACAAGGGATAACCCAGAGTTGATGAAAAGAGTTAGGACTGTTCCCTCTAAATCTTTATTAGACAGATTAATATTGGCTGGTAATAAGGCCTTTATCCCCCCTACTAAAATATCTGGCTCACTGGCTAAAATAACTACTTTCTTTGGCTGATTATGCTGGGCAATTTTAAAAGCCTGTTCACCTAATTTTTCAGGTGAGGCTTGATTTACCTGAAGGGGGGATAACTTATTAATTAGCCCCAGGCAACCCAGTCCACTGATAAGGAGTTGACAATCATCCACATCGCTCTGACCACGCGGGTCTTTGAGAGTCGAAATCGCTCGCAGCAAGGCTTGCCAGACAATTCCCAAACCACAGCCCGAACACCAATCTGCTGGTGGCTGGATTTGAGGAAAAAGGGTGGTCAGGGGATGGACCGTTCCGTCCCAATTCATAACCAAGAATTTTCACTTATCAGCCAACTCTTGTCAAGAAATAATGATAGATAATGAGTGCTTAAAGTAGTTTACATTTTTAGCTATAATATATAAATATGATATTTATTATAATTATAGTAAAATATTCTCCCGCTTGAATATTATAGGCCATTTTAATTTATTGTAATAGCATCTTAATATTTTATTTGCCATCTCAATCTCTCCCTTTAATTATTTGGCTTTGTCTCAAAGTGACGGGAATGAAGTTACGACGTTAAGGCGCAGGAAAATGTCTCCGCTTCTGTTCAGATTTTTAACGCCATTCCTCTACCGCCCTTCTCGGCGCCTGCGAAACTGCGCCCCATCAATTCGAACC
>DQWD01000048.1 GCA_011042725.1 Candidatus Aminicenantota bacterium
CGATTTTTATGATAAATCCCCTAACAGACACGTAGATGTTTTCCCAAAGTCCGCAGAATTGCCGGGGAGAAAGTTCTGTGGTATAAATTAAACATCACTCAACTTGAGATAATAAATTTAATAAGCAAATGAAAAGAAGAAAATCCCTAATTTTATTTTTTGCTCCCAAAAAAGAAGCAAAAAAACGTTTTTCATCGATAAGAAATTCTAAATCCCGCCAATTTATCTTTCTCCTCTGTTTGTTTTTAGTTTTTCAACTTTTTTCTTGTGAAGGCGAACCTAACGACTTGCCAGCCAAGCCTTTTCCCCCTTCTAACACCAATTCTTTAAAACCTGCTAATTTATCCTCCCTTAAACCCGAGGCCTCTTTTCAAGGACAAATTGTCTTTCACTCCAATCTTGATGGCGACCACGAGCTTTATCTTCTAACTAAGGATGGCCTCAAAAAGTTAACCGATAATAGCTGGGATGACGTGTGTGGCAAGTGGTCGCCCGATGGACAGAAAATTGCTTTTGCCGCCAATCCCGAGGGCAAATATGAAATTTTCACTATTCAGGCTGACGGAACCCACCTTTCCCAGGTTACTACCAACCTGCAAAACCCCATTGGTCATGCTGGCCACGCCTGGAATCCAGATGGCAGGTCGATTGTCTACACGGTTCAGAGATCACGGGGAATCTTCCGGCGCCACTGGATGGAGACGATTAATCTAGAAACGAAAAAAACCAAAAGGTTTATGCCCGAATTCAAACAACATGCAGGTATTCCCGACTTTTCTCCCACCTCACCGCTGGTGGCTTTCACTGGCAAAAAATCGCGAGGGTGGGATGCGGCTGTATTTAACTTAGAAACAAGGGAAAGCAAGTTCCTGACCGAGGGAGGGAAAAGTTGCCGGCCCCATTTCTCTCATGATGGCCAAAAACTGGCTTATGTGTCCGCTGAAGCTGATGGAAAAGCGGACATCTGGCTTATGAATCCTGATGGAACGGGAAAAAAAAGGCTGACCAATCGAGATGAGACCTACGACTATTTTCCAGCCTGGTCTCCGGATGATCGCTATATTGTTTTTAGCTCGGTTGACCATTACGGAGATAATTTAAAAGGGAACTGGGCCCTTTACCTGGTCGAGGTGGCCACGGGAAAAACAACCCTTCTCTTTGACTCCCCTGGCGGTGATCTCTTCCCGCACTGGCGCCCGGCGCGGAGAAAACAAAACTAAAATATTTAAAAATTAAAGAACACCAAAATTCAGGGGCCCTCTTTAAAGAAGAAGGGGACAACTGCAGTGCCCTTTTGCAAGTTTTTCTCTGGAAAGGACGCTCCCGTCAGGAAAAACGCCTCAACCTTACTCCCTGCCAGGGACGCTTCCTTTTCTACCTCCCCTTTCCTACAAAAAAAGCGCTGCCAGTCAAAGAGATAAAGAACAAAGCTAAGCTTTCTGACGATTGTCTCCCCGAAATCGAAGACCTGCTTAAAATTCTGGAAAAGTAGGGGATAGTGGAGCAGGAGAAATGAAGCATTACCTATTTCTTGACAGTTGAACTATTTTTTATTACAAATGTTCTAAAAACTAGAACAAATAAATCATGAACAAACCAACTCCAATCCTTAAGGCTCTCTTTTCATCGACAACGAGAATAAAAGTCCTCTCCCATTTCCTCCTCCAGCCTGCCTTCTCTCCAAAGATCAATAATTCTTCTGGGATGGCCTTCAAAAAAAGAAGATACGAAAACGTTTGTATCAATCACCATCTTCATCCGGTTTTCTTCCTGTAAGCCTTAATCTCTTCCTGAATCCTATCCAAAGTAATCCCTTTGGCCCACAACTTTTGGCCGATTCTATCCCAGAGGTTATCAATATAACTGCTAATGTCATGTTCCTGAATATATTGACCAATGAGTTCTCTAACTTTCTGACTGGTTGTTTTTCCCTTCAATCCGAGCTAATTGAGCAAATTTATCCCTAATTTTCTTATCTATCCTAATAATCATCTGAGTCGACATTAATTAATCCCCTTTGTATATCATGTATATGATGTAGATATATGCAATACTTTGGATGAAGAAAAGCGCCATATAAACAACTGTCAAATAGAATATAAAGCCAGATTTTAGTGGAGATTTCTCAATTTAATAAGAGAAAGCGACAGTCCATTCCTTTTTGAAGAAAGGATTTATTCGAGCAAGCATTGCCCCAGGAGTGATGGAAAATAAAGAAAGCTCACCTTAGGTGATGTTGACTTGATTCTAAAATCAGGTTGAAGATTACGCCATTTTCATATTATTATTTGAAGAGTGGTAAGTTAAATTAAAAAAAAGAATTCTCAAATGAAAGTAAAAGAAAAAAGCAAGCTGACGGTTACCGTTGATAAAAGACACATCATCTCTATTGGTGAAAGACTCTACACCGAAAGTGTTGAGCTCCTGCGAGAACTAGTCAACAATGCTTATGATGCTGATGCTACTGAAGTCCATGTTGAGCTTAGCCCGGATAAAATTGTTGTTCGTGACAATGGCACAGGAATGGATCTAAAAGGATTAAAACAATATTTTATTATTGGCTCAGACGAGAAGATTGTTCACTCCCGTTCACCCCGCTTTGGCAGAGTGAGGATTGGGCAATTCGGAATTGGAAAATTTGCCTCCTTAGCAGCCGCCAGTCGTTTTGAAGTAATTACTCAACAAAAAAAGTTTGCGGCCCGAGTTATTTTCGACAAACAAGAATGGCAAATGATAAAAAACGAATGGCAACTCCCCCTGGAAATACTCGACCCCGACCCTCAGCGGGGGGATGGAACAACAGTTATCTTAACCGAACTCACCCGAGAATTTCAGGAAGAAGATGTGGAAAAGAAATTAATTGAAGGCACCCCCCTCCGAGCACCTAATTTTGCCGTTTTTCTTAATGGAAAACGTCTTTACCCAAGAAGTTTAAGCGGACAAAGAATACCTGTCCTAGAAGGAACAAAATTCGGTCATATTACTGGTGAAATTGTCATTGTCCCTTTGTCCCAAGCCTCCATGAAAGACCTGGGTATTGAAGTTAAAGTCAAAGGGGTCACCGTTAAACGCGATCTCTTTGGAATGGAGACTTGGGGAAAAGTGGTCTCTCGGATAAGAGGAGAAATAAATGCCGACTTCCTGCCGGTTACTTCCGACAGGTCTAATTTCAGGACCGACTCTGAGGAATACCAAGAATTTATCAAGGTGATGGAAAAGTTAGTGGGGATCATAAAAAAAATACTTGGTAAAGAAACCGATAAAAGAGAAGATAGGCGGGCTAGCCAGGCAGTCCGAGAAGCTCTAAAAAGAATTCACCGGGCTTTAGCTCTGAATCCAGATCTTTCACCCTTCGGCCCCATTCCCTACGGAGAAGAAAGCCAACTTGGGGAAGGCTCAGGCGGAGTGGTAGAAAACAAAAAGAAAACGGAAACCGATCAGCCGGCAGGGAAACTTGTTTCACCCACCACAAACAAAAAGACAGACATGCCTCGGAAAAAGCGCCGGCGCCATCCTTTAGTCAAAAAAATTACACCTAATGCTCTTGTCCGTCGGGTGAGACTCGGCCACGAAAGCGTCTCAGTTTGCCTTGACCACTTCGGTGAGGATGGCCCTGAATGCTTTTCTGAAGGAAATGTTATCTACATTAATCGTGACCATCCTTTGTATCAACGGGAATCACGGCGGACAGCCACTTACACCATGTATATGGCTAGGCTAATTACCCAAGAAATCGCTCTTATGAAGGAAACAAGAAGTCCCCGAGTAGCCTTTAATCGCCAGAGCAAACTCCTTAAAGACGCTTTTATTGACAAATAGATTCCTCATTCCTTTCCAACTCATCAATTATTCTTTTTGTTTTTTTCTTATATTTCTCGCGAAAGACTAAACGCCTTTTTTCCGCCCTGTTATTTGCAAGCTAAGGCTACCAAACAAAGGCTTCACCTGATAATACTCCATATATTCTGCAAAACATTGATGAAAACTGGGGCCGGAAAACTGGGCAAGATAAACCTAACTTAGCCATCAGGAACTACCCTTTAAGTAAACTTTATTTTTTTCAGGGAAAGCGGTGTCCCTTTAGGGAACGTCCTCCAAACACAAAGAAATTAGAACCTTGCCTTTTACTATATTACATCCTTATCTTATCCAGATTTTCATTAAATTTAATAGTCCATTTCAAACCATTATCTACCCTGTATGAAACGCTGCCGCCAAGCTGGTGTTTTACCAAGGCGAACATCGTATCCAGGCCCATCGAGCTTATTTTTCTCAAATCCGTACCAGCAGGCAAACCGATGCCGTTATCCTCGACATTAAGGATTTCATTTCTTATGTTTATTTTTTGGGGAAAATTAGAGAGAATAACTTAAACGCCTTATTAAAGGGTGCTATCGATGAAAGCGCCTTATTAAAGGCTGAAAGGGTGCTATCGATGAAAACGCTTTATTAAAGGGAGCTATCGATGAAGGAAAAATTTTTCGTAGCCATCATCTCTTATCCCCAAAAAAATATTTCCAGGATGATTTTCTTACTCATCTTGAGCTTGATAATATCTTTGCCCCTTAATTCTAATTATTCTTCCCCTGCCCGAATTTACAAATCCACTCTCTCACCAGCTTTTCAAACCACACCCCGATTTTCAAATCTAAAAATAAATCCCTCACGCCTGCTCAATAATTTAGAAAAATTAGCCACTTTTGGCCAAATCCCTGAAGGTGGAGTTAACCGAGTGGCCTTTAGCGATGAAGACCTGGCTGCCCGAAATTTTATCATCGAGTTGATGAGAAACGCTGGTCTCAGGGTTCGCATTGATGCGGCCGCCAACATCATCGGTTACCGCCCGGGTTTAAACCCAGAACTACCCTCTTTAGCCATGGGGTCTCACCTTGACACTGTGCCCCAGGGAGGAAAGTATGATGGGGCCCTGGGTGTTCTAAGTGCCATCGAGGTTGCCCAAACCTTAGCTGAAAATAAAATTGCCACCCGCTATCCCTTAGAAGTTATCGTGTTCACTGACGAAGAAGGCGGCCTAGTGGGGAGTCGAGCCATGACAGGCACCCTGACGCCCGCAGCTATGGAGGAGAAAAGCCATAGTGGATGGACGATTGCCGAGGGCATAAAGCGCCTGGGAGGCGATCCCACTCGAATTGACTCTGCCGCCCGCTCCCCGGGTGAACTGGCGGCCTTTGTTGAATTGCACATCGAACAAGGTGCCTGGTTGGAGCGCAACAACATCGCCGTCGGAGTAGTTGAAGGTATCGTAGGGATTAACTGGTGGGATATTTTCATCGAAGGTCAAGCAAACCATGCCGGTACTACCCCGATGAATATGCGTCGTGATGCCCTCCTTGCGGCCGCCCATCTCATCATTGCTGTTAATCAAATC
>DQWD01000345.1 GCA_011042725.1 Candidatus Aminicenantota bacterium
TATAAACTTTATACACCCGTTCTGTTATTATTTAAAAAAAATATAAATTGTCAAGATATATTTGCAATTTAATTAAATTAATTAAAATAGTTACTTTGATTGGTTTTGTTTTACAATTTTTATTTTAGCTTTTTTTAGTTAGTCAATTTATTTTTGAGAAATCTTTTTCAAGTTCAAGGAAATCAAAATTTCGAGCTACTGATTAACGCCAGAAGTTATGATTGGGATGAAAAGTTCTGGTGTTGGAAATTTGCTTGGAGCCAATCTTTAAAAAGAGCTAATCCTTGGCTAAGATGATGAGTGTCGGCCCCAATCCCGATCCGGATATACCCATCGAGACCAAAACAATCTCCCGGTAAAATAAAAAGGCTTTTTTCCTCCCGGAGTCGGGTAGATAAATCAGTGGAATTCATCGGAAAGAAATATTTCAGGAAAGCCATCCCCCCAGCCTGAGGAGGGACTAAAGAAAATAAATTCGGGAGTGATTTCATCCAGTCAGTCAGGATAGCCAAATTTTTGTTCAGAATTTGACGACTTCTGTCTAAAATTTTTTTTCTTCGTTCAGGTTGAAGTGCTAAACTTCCGAGATAGTGACTTAGAATTCCGGCGGTGATGGAAGTGTAATCGTGGTAAGCCCAGGCAGTGGAGATAAATTCAGGAGGACCGACTAGCCAACCGATTCGTAATCCAGGTACGCCGTAAGATTTAGAGAGGCCAGCTCCGATGATAACTTTGTCATATTTCCCCCAAAAGGTTGGGGTCTCGAGACCATTTAATTCTGATCCCCGGTAGATTTCATCAACGTAAAGGTAAGCTCCGCTCTTCGAGGCTAGATTTGTGATCTTTTCCATAATATTATTATTGATAGTAGAGCCGGTTGGATTATTAGGATTACATAAAATGATTAATTTAGTTTTGGGTGAAATTTTTTCTTCTATTTCAGCCAAATCCACCTGCCACCCTAGTTTTTCCTGGAGATAAAAATTTACTACTTTGGCCCCGAAACATCGGGCTAATCCCCCAATCTGGTTGTAATTAGGTTGCATGTATAAGATTTCATCACCAGGTTCAAGCATTGCCCAACTCATGATAAAGTTAGCTTCTGCGGTTCCATTGGTGACGAGGATATTATCAATCGTGCTGCCTGGATAAAGCTGCGAGATAGCTTCCCTTAATTCAATCGATCCGTTTGTTTGGCCATAACCCAAACGAATAGAGAGGAGAGTCTCAATTTCGGTGGGAGTTAAAAGTTCTTGGAGGGTGAAAGGATGAACTCCGCTATCGGTAAGATTAATTTGGACGGTGTTTTCCCAAAGAGATTGAGTTCTCTCCAACGAAAAAATTTCAGCTTTCATCATATTACCCCTTCAATTTTATTAAAAGAAATATGCCTTTTTTGTTAAGTAACTCCAAATTATAAAATCCAATTAAATGATGAGGGTATTGTAAAAATTAAAACTTAAAAAGTCAATAATTATTTAAATTGTTTTTTTATCTTATATGAATCAAGAATATTGTTTAGAAATAATATAGCTTTATTTAAATATAAGACTTTTTTTTATTTGTAATTTAAGGCGATTTTTTTTAAAGTTAAGCACATGAGGAATATTTTGTGCAAAGGAGAAGGGCCGTGCTAAGTGATTTAGAAAAAAAAATTCTAATCTCTTTAAATGAGAATGCGCGGAAAAGTTTCCGGCAAGTGGCCAAAGAAGTGGGAACTTCAACCACAGCAGTTTACAATAATGTTAAGAAATTAGAAAAAAAAGGTATTTTAAAGGGATATTTCCCCGATATTGATGAAGGAAAAGTTGGTTATACCCAATTTGCCATTATTGGCCTACGAATCAACCAGCAGAAATTGACCGAGGTCGAAAGTAAGCTAGTTCAATATCCTCAAATAAAAGCTATTTATGACATTACTGGAGACTGGGATTGTATCTTGGTCTGTTATTTTAAATCCCGGGAAGAACTTGATAGCTTTCTAAAAGATCAATTGGCTATCCCCTATGTAGAAAGAGTGATTACGCATATTGTTCTTAATATCGTCAAGGATGAGAAGAAAACCCTTATAACTTAATAACTTGCTTAGCAGTAATATTCTGGTACTTGGTTAAAAGCTATCTAATTTTTTTAAGCTGAGCTTGTTTTTTTAATTTGAACCGATGATATAATTTGTCATTAATTAATATTGTAAAATTAATAAATTAAATTAAAATTTGGCTTTATCTTAAAATATGTCTTGATAAATAAGATAAAAATGGTATAATTCTAATCTTATTTTTTCCCTGGATGCCATCCCCTCTCGGGAATAGATTGTAAGTAGGCAACTGGAAAGATTTAAAGCCTTCCATGGGGAGATGGTTGGCTTAAGGGATATCTCTGGACAAAGCTAGAGGAGGCCAAGATGACGTCAATGGGAATTGCTTTAGTTATTTATGTGGCGCTTTTCTTTATCCTCGGTATCTCGATGGTCAAATTGGTTCGAGGAAGTGGCAAACGTTACATTGTCTGTGGCAAGAGCTTGCCTTTGTTATTTGTGGCCACGATGCTTACTGCTCAAGCAATTGATGCTAATAGCACGATTGGAAACTCTTCTTTAACATATGCTTCGGGTTTTTGGATTGGGTTTATTATCCCCTTAGGCTTGGCTGCTTGCCTATTGATAACCGGGACATTTTTTGCCGCCCCGCTTAATCGGATGAAGTTGTTGACGCTCCCGGATTTTTACTTTCGAAGATATGGGTCTTTGGTAGAACTTTTAACTTCTGGGTTGATGGGCCTAAGCTTCATTATTTTAATCGGCGGAAATTTTGCTGGAGCTGCTTGGATTGTTTCGGTGGTATTTAAAACAAACTATCTTTCGGCCCTGATTTTAGTCGCCATTGTTATTTTGTTATACACCACAGCGGGAGGGCTGTTTGCCTCAGCAGCCACTGATTTTGTTCAGATTTATCCGGCGATTATCGGTTTCTTAGGCGGTTTTCTATGGCTTCTTATCTCGAAAGGGTGGGGATTTTTTGCCCAAAGTATTCCGCCGGGATTTTTAAGTTGGAAGGTACTTTTTTCTTTTCAGGGAGGAGCCTGGAGTATTTGGGGATCCTTTTTCGCCTTGGCTTTGGGTGATGTGGTCGCCTTGGATTTTATGGAAAGAATTTTTGCCGCCCGAACACCGCAAGTAGCCCGCCGGGGTTGCTACATTGGGGCGGCTCTTACCATAATCTCGGGAATAAGCTGCTCATTTTTAGGTCTCATGGGCCTTAAATTATTTCCTCAGATTGCGGATTCAAGGATGGTTTTGCCCATGTTAGCCTTGTCGGCTTTACCTTTTCTTTTTGGTTTATTAATTTTAGCCGGAGTAATTGGAGCTGGAGCCTCCACCGCCAACGGTGGGATTCTGGGAGTATCCACGGTTTTAGGCCGCAATATCCTTCAGAAGAATATCTTAAAGTTAATACTCAGAAATAAGGAAGGCGAAAGCAATAAAATTGATTTCACGGATAGAAAATTATTAATTATCAGCCGGCTGATGGCCCTCCCTGTTGTTGGGTTGGCAGTTGTCTTAGCTTGGGTAAAACCCGAGCCCGGAATATTATTGGTTCTCGCTTTTGATGTTGTTTTTGCCGGCTGTTTTGTGCCCTTAGCGGGGGGAATTTACTGGAAGAAAGCTAACACGGCCGGAGCAGTAACCGCGATAGTTGCTGGGTCATTACTCCGCGTGATCTTGTATATTGTTATCCCCGAACCCCTCAAGGGGTTGGATACATTACTTCCGCCAGTGTTGTCCTTACTGGTTTTTATTCCGGTGAGTTTGGCAACCCAAAAGAAATACCCTCCTAATCATGAAGCCATCAGCCGAGTCCCTACTGATGAAGAGGTAATTTCAGGAGTATACTAAGATTACTTTTAAATCTCACCGAGAAAGGTTTTAATACCCCAGGAGCCGGGGAAGGAAAAGGGAGATTTGGGGTATTAAACTGATAAGGATAACCATGGTCAGGAGAACGAGTAAAAAGGGAAGAAGCCGAGGGATCGTTTTCTCGATAGCAATGTTGCTGATTCCGCAGGCAACGAATAAACAAACTCCAACTGGAGGAGTAATCATTCCTAAGCCCACATTGGCCTCGACCAAAACACCGATGTGAATGGGATCCATTCCTAATGACACCCCAAGGGGAACGATGATGGGCATGAGGACAATAATTGCGGGTAAAGCATCCATAAGCATACCTAGAATAAGAAAGACGATGTTGACAAAGAGAACAAAGATCATCCAGTTAGAAGCATGTTGAGCAATAAATTCGGCGATTAGGTGAGGCACTCTTTGAAAGGTGAGGACAAAGGAAAGTAAGGACGCTGTACCGAGAATAAGCATTACGACGCCAGAGAGTTTGGCCGTGGTTAATAAGGCTGTTTTTAGGCCTTCTAGGGATAATTCCCGATAAATAAAAAAGGAAAGTAAAAAACCATACACAACAGCAACCGAAGCAGCCTCGGTAGGAGTAAAAACTCCGCCATAGATACCTCCGAGCACGATGATAATCATAAAGAGAGGAGGTATTCCCTCTAGAATTATTTTTGCTTTCTTTTTGAGGGAAATTCGGGGAGCAAGGGGAAGATTTAACTTATGCCCGTAGAAGAAAGCCAAAGAAACCAGAGCAATAGCCGTAATAGCTGCTGGTATTATTCCTCCGGCAAAGAGACCACCAATGGAGATATTGGCGATTACGCCCATGATGATATAATCAATGGAAGGGGGGACTAAGGAAGAGGCCCCTCCGGCCGCGGCAAAAAGGGCGGTAGCAAAATCAGCCGGATATTTGTTACGTTTTAATTCTGGGTACATCACCGAGCCAATAGCTGCCGTTTTGGCACTCCCGGAGCCACAAATTGCCCCGAAAAAGAAGGTGGAAACTGTAACAACAATTCCCAGGCCGCCTCTAATGCGGCCGAAAAAAACTAAGGAAAGGTCAACTATTCGCCGGGCTATTCCTCCGTGGGACATTATTGCCCCGGCGAGAATAAAAAGAGGGATGGCCAAGAGAGGAAAAGAATCAAGCCCGGAGAGAAATTTTTGGGGTAATAAGATGAGCACTTCGGGGTCTGGGGCAATAAGGAGAAGTCCTACTATCGCCGTTATGGCTAAAGCAATTCCAATGGGAAAGGAGAATAAGAGAGTTAAGAGGAATAAAATTAAAAGGCCAATTCCCATTTCTTATTTATCCTCCTCGGAAATAGGGATAGACTCTTTGTCTCTTATTTCGATCCACCAATTTCTAAGGATGTAATAAAGCATTAA
>DQWD01000365.1 GCA_011042725.1 Candidatus Aminicenantota bacterium
CTTACATGTTCTGGGCCATGGGGCTTGGCGGGTTTATTGAATTCTTTACCAGCGATAATGGCATTAAACTTATCAAGCCTTTCGTGCGGACAGTTTTTCGAATTCCCGGCCTCTCGCGAATTACTTACCTTAACTCTGACAATGCCGAAATATATAAATCGCCCCCTATTGAAGGCAGAATGTTTGTCGAATCACCAGCGGCCAATGCAGCTTTAACTGGCGTTGGTTACATCATTGGGCCAAAATTAGCCGCTTTAACTTTTTCCGGAGGAGTTTTGGGCTGGCTCTTTCTAATGCCCATCATCCTCTTCATCAGCGGCGAACTTAAATCTATTGTCACTCAAGGTTTGGGTGATTGGACAGAGATCGCTATCTCCGCTTACAACGCCCAAGTAAAACCAATTGCCGTGGGAGCGATGCTCGTTGGCGCTTTTTACACCCTCTACAAGATGCGTAAAAGCCTGGCTGCCGGCATTAGCCGCTCTGTTTCTGACGTCAAAAAGGCCCAGTCTAGCGGAGAAACAACCACCTTGCGAACCGACAAAGACCTCCCCTTTCCCACGGTTATCATCGCCATCATCGCCTTGGTTATTCCGATGATTTTCCTCTACAACGTTTTTACTCACAGCTTTGGTTCTTCCTTGGTCGCCGCTTTGGTAATGTTGGTCATGGGCCTTCTCTTTGCCGCCGTAGCTGGCTATTTTGTGGGAATTATTGGCTCCTCATCCAATCCGATTTCTGGACTAACTCTGACCACCCTCCTCATTGCGGCCCTAATGATGGTTCTTCTGGGCCAACGGGGTAACGAAGGAATTGCTGCCGTGCTGGGCGTTGCTGCCGTTGTTTGTTGTGTGGCCGGAGTCGCCGGCGATATGATTCAAGACTGGAAAGTTGGACATATTCTCGGTGGTACACCCTGGAAAATGCAGGTTGGAGGAATAATCGGGGTAATCGCCGCCGCTTTGACTTTAACCTTTTCCCTTCAGCTTCTCCAAAATAATGTTCCCGGAGGTATTGGCGGAGAGATCCTTCCTGCCCCTCAAGCGGGCTTGATGGCGACCATGGCCAAAGGAATTGTTGGGGGCGAAATGGCTTGGCCCCTTGTTCTTGCCGGCATGCTCTTATCAGTGGTCCTCATTCTTATTGGCAGTCCTTCCCCCATGCTAATCGCGGTGGGAATGTATCTTCCCTTTCGCTCGACAGCCTGCATTTTCTT
Source organism: Candidatus Aminicenantota bacterium (assembly GCA_011042725.1). Classification (GTDB taxonomy): domain Bacteria; phylum Acidobacteriota; class Aminicenantia; order Aminicenantales; family Aminicenantaceae; genus JdFR-80. The sequence goes on from DQWD01000365.1 coordinate 1,217, forward strand.
TGGCGGAGTAGTTAAATACATTTTGGATAGCCGAGCCAAAAAGAAAAAACCAACCGAAAAAGGAAAGGAAACTCTCGAAAACATTGGATTGCTGCTCGCCTCTGGTTTAATCGCCGGGCAAGCCCTGATGGGAATTATTACCGCTGCGCTAAGAGGTGCCAATCTCCATCTGCCTACCTCTTTGAATAATCCTTGGCTGGGATTAATTATCTTCTTTATTTTGGGATTCATCCTCATCTACTTCCCCTATAAGAAAATGGTTGCTTCCGGAGAGTACGAGAACAAATAAGAAGAAAAGACCAGAAAGAAGATCAAAAAAAATCAATCAAAGGCGGGACGCGCCAAACAGAAGGCGGCCAATATAACGCAGCCAATAGAAAAACGATAAGAAGATAGCAGTAGATGGCCAAACCTCTTAACCTTCTCGAATTAATCCCGAAAAGAATAGCCAAATGGGAAGAAGTTGAAGGGCTGGTTGTGATTCTCAAACCCAAGTTTTCTCATCCCTGGATGAGAGAACATCTCCTCCCCCGATTAAAAAAGCCATATTACCGGGTCAAGCTAGATGAAACAGGCAGCTCTGTCTGGCGCCTCTGTGATGGCCAGCGCACGGTCGAAGAAATCGGTAAAATTCTTTCCCAAAACTTTGGCGAAAAAATAGAACCCCTTTACGAGCGCTTGAGCTACTTTTTTCAAATGTTAGAAAGAAACAGGTTTTTAAACTTAACCCAAAAAGACCAGAGCTCAGGACAATAATTTTCGTCAACCTGATATAACCCACTTAAAATCTCTTAAGAAATTAGAAAATAGGGAAATTGTCTAACTGTAATTCATGTTCGCCCCGCCTACCCCCGCCTCTATGATAAAAGGCTCAATGAAAAAGCCTTTTTCCTTAAAGTCTGTAAAGAGCCCTTAAAGTTCGGCCCAGAACCGTGCTCATTCGTTATTAAATCATTCGTTATTAAATAGAGAAAAAGTAATTGTAAAGAAAAGAGGCCTTAAAATTCGGCCCAAAACACCTCATCATCTCCCCAACCAAAAACTCTTTCAATTTTCAAATCAAGTTTAACGATCCACTATTGGTATCTTCTAGAAAAGCACAATAGAGAAACGCAATACTGATTTTATTAAGTTCGGCCCTGGGATTCCCCCTGATCTCCCTTGGATACTGTCAATTGAAGGTAGCAGCCATAGCCATTTACTCAGGTCGAGTTCCACCTGGCAATTTTGGAAAAAACTCTGATTTTTAAAATAACTCCTCCCCCTGATTTTTTGAATAAAAATAAAAATTAAGCTAGAATTAAAGTCAATCAATGATAGTTAATTTTGGAAGAATAAACAAAGCACCAAGCAACAAGGTATAAAATGGCTAAAAGACTTGAAATAGCAACTGTTCCCCACCCAGTCCTCCACCAGCAGGCCCGGGAGATTAGGGATATCAACCACCAAATTGTTGAACTGGCCAAGAACATGGTCGAAACCATGTATGCCGCCCCTGGAATTGGCCTGGCGGCTCCTCAGGTTAACCAAAGCTTGCGCTTGATAACCGTTGATCTTTCAGTGGGAGAAAAGCCAGATCAACTCATCATTCTTATTAATCCCCAGATCAAGGAAATGGAAGGCGAAGATATTGATGAAGAAGGCTGTCTATCTGTGCCTGAGATTCATGAAAAAGTTAAACGCCCGCTTCGAGTACTGGTTAGCGGCTATACTCTGGAAGGCAAGGAGAGGACCATCGAGGCTGAAGGCTTATCAGCTCGAGTTTTCTGTCATGAAATCGACCATTTAAACGGCATTCTTTTTATTGACCGTCTTTCTCCTCTTAAACGCTCTCTAATCAGGAAAAAACTCCGCAAGCAACGGGTATCTTAACCTGGCTAAACTTAACGCGGCCTATCTTAACGTGGCTAAACTTGGTTTAACATAACCGGGGCGGCTTTAATTCAACTTGGTCTTGACCAAATTGGCTAAAAAAACGGACTACTTATCTTCCACCGAAGATATTATAATTTAACAGCAAATAATTAAGGAAGTAACTAAGAGAGCTAAAAACATAAGAAACCAAGTAATGGCCTAATTGGAACGTGCTAATTTAAATATGTATGGCCAAATTACCTGGATTAAGTTTAAAATAATGAAAATCGAAAGAATGAAGATGGATTTGCTTCAATTTGCTTCAAGAGGCTAAAGAAAGAATGTCTCCTTTGCTAAAGTTCCAAGATAAAAAAATCCTTAAGAAAAAATGGTTATTAAAGGAAAACAAATGAAGAAACCCCTAAAACACCTGTTTTCAACGGAAAAAGATAACAAAACTTGGCGCTTAGTTTTCTTGGGGAGTCCAGCCTGTGCCCTACCTACTCTTGAAGCCCTGCTTTCTTTTTCTCCTCCTTACCAAATCGAACTGGTAATAACGCAGCCAGATAAACCATCTGGCCGGGGGCGACGCCTTCAACCGCCTCCAGTTAAAGAATTGGCCGTAGCTAAAGGTTTACAAGTTTATCAAACGCCCCGCATCAGAAAGGATGCCCCTGCCCAGGAGCTCCTTAAATCCATCGCTCCTGATGTGGGAATAGTGGTGGCTTTCGGCCAGATTATTCCTCCCTCTATCCTGGATATCCCACCTTATGGTTTCCTTAACTTACATTTCTCCTTGCTGCCTCGCTATCGAGGAGCCTCTCCCGTGGCTCACACTCTTTTGAATGGGGAAAGAAAAACCGGTGTAACGATTTTTCGCTTGAATGAAAAAATGGACGAAGGCGATATTCTCACCCAAGAAGAAGTTGAGATTTTCCCCGAAGAAACGGCCGGGGAGCTAGAAGCAAGGCTTGCCCAAGTCGGAGCCAATCTAATGATTCAAACATTGGCCAACCTAGATAAAATTACGCCAGTTCCCCAAAATCACGCCCAGGCCACCTATGCTCCCCTCTTGAAAAAAGAAGATGGCTTAATCAATTGGGAGTTGACGGCAGAAAACATCGTTAATCGGGTTCGGGCTTTTACCCCTTGGCCTTCAGCCTTTAGTTTCTTTAGAGGAGAACGAGTGAAGCTTCTTCAAGCCAAGGCAATCACCGAGAAATCAACTAGTTTGCGGCCAGCTCTCAGCCACCAGCTTCAGAGCCAAGATTGTAAGGCTGGGAAGGTTCTGCATGTTGATAAATCGGGTATCTATGTCGCTTGCGGCCAGCAAACAGTCGTCCAGCTCTTAACATTGCAGCCCGCCAACAAAAAACCCATGCCCGCTTTTCAATTTTCTCTGGGCCGACAGATTAAACCCGGCGATTATTTCGGATAGCTCGAAGTTTGGCTGGGGGAAGTTGGATGTTAAGTTGGGTTAAGTTGATTGGGTAAGTTGTTTATGTTGGGGGTCGTTCGTGTTTAAGTTGCAAGTTGGGGGATGTTAAGTTGGGAGTTTGCCGAAAGTTATGCCGAAAGTTGAAAGTTGGGGGCCGGGCCGCAGCATTTTCTTTATTATCAATTATTTAACCCTATTTTAACCTATAATATTAGCCCTATAATGAGTTTTTTGGCCCTAAAAATCGCATTTTAATCGCATCTTTGGTTCATAAAAATTTGGGGGGGGAAGTTTATAAATTGGTGACAGTTCACACAAAAAATTAGTACCAGCTCACATATTTTTTCCCTTTTTCAAAAAAATTAGTACCAGCTAAAAATTGGTGACAGTTCACATATTTACCATATTTTTTATCGAGTTATCGAGAATGATCCAGGCCAAAACAAGGCGCCAATCACCATTTTCCATCACCATTTTTTCATCATGGTTTTAGAAGTGCTTACCAGAAGGAAGGAACGAAGGAATTATTGTTCTTCCAGAATATAGTAGTAAGGGTTGAGTGATTTTCCGTTTCGGCGGACTTCGTAGTGGAGGTGAGGGCCTAGAGCTTTTCCGGAACTTCCTACCAGCCCGATAGTTTGACCTCTTTTCACCCGTTGGCCGGGGCGAACAAGAAACTTACTCAAGTGGCAGTAGACCGTGGTGAAGC
>DQWD01000247.1 GCA_011042725.1 Candidatus Aminicenantota bacterium
ACAAATCGAACCACTCATAGTTTCCTGTCCTGAAGATTTTTGGAGTAAGAGTGTTACCGTCATGTTGTCTGAAAAGGAGAAGGGGAAAGCAGAGTATCGTATGCCTGAAACAGAAGTTCAACTTATTCGAGCGCCCGAAGAAGAAACATGGACTTTCATGCCTGGGAAGACTTATGAAGCTCTATATGAAATTCCGTCCTCGGTTATTCTTTCTCCTGGAATTCATGTATGGATTGAGGCAACATTGGGAAAGGAAAGACTTCGTTCGAATGATGTTATTGTGTCTGGGCCTCCGACCGGCGAAAAAGAAAGACTTGTTCAGGAAGCCAGTGTTTTTATCTACTTAGAAAATGTAAAAGAACTTCTCCGGGTGGCAGAAGAGTTAATCGCTTTCTTTCCCGACGATTCCTCTGGATATTGGTTCAAAGGAATGGCCTTAGAAAGCCGAGAAAATGAAGAATCAGCGCTTGCCGCCTATGAACAGGCGCTAAAAAATTTCCCCCTTCCTGGAAAAGAAGGCAATGCCGAGCCTCCCTTTCGTTTAGTCGACAAGATAAGCAAGCTGAGACAATCATTAGAAAATAAGGAATAGCCGACGATAACCGTACAGGATCTCATCCTGCCCGCCTGTGGCTTCGGATGTTAAAAGGAATTTCTGAAGAACAAGTGGGTCAAATTTGAGAATTTATCTATCTTAAATTTTGAAGACAACAGACAGTGGTAAGATTTTCCTTAAGATTAAATCATCCATTCTGACCTCTAAAGAAAAATAATTTTCTGCAACCTTTTTTTCTTTATTCCGTTTTAATTAAAAAGATGAAATTCGCTGGCCAGTGCTTCACTTGCTCATTAAAGCTATATCTGCTTGGCGAAATAAATGAAGGAAATAGTAGTTGAAAGAAGTAAAGCAGGAAAACTTAGATTGCTTCTTGACTCGGGGTTTTGTCCTGGTGAAAGTGATTGGGCTAGGAAATCAAATTCATTTATTTACCTTTTTCTTAGGTATGCGAAATCGTTAGTGGGCAATTTAGTTCGCAATTTATTTTGATTTAGGAGAAGAAGCATTGAACACTCCTATTGCTAATAGATGAAAAATTAAAAAGAAGAAATTTCTTGTAGTGGACAAATTGAGAATCACTGTTGACATGGATTATGAGCTTGGAAGTGAAAAGAATAAATAATATCTTTCCATTTTTTTTCTTTTTTTAGCTAATTCTTAGCTTATTAGAGATAAGGAGAACTGATCAATGCGTAAGTTTTTCAATCGACAAAGGGTTGCATTAATAACGTTATCCATGAGCTTATTAATTAGTGGTGTTTTACCAATAATGGTTTCAGCCGAGACGAACCAAGAATCTCGCTGGCTAATTTTATCCTCATCTTCCTCTCGCTCTGGCTTCAAAACATCATTTTCTTCTCTTTCTACTTCTGTTTCTTCAGTTCTTTCTTCCCCTTCCTTTCTTCCTTCCCCTTCTCTTCCGCTCCAAAATACCCAAGATCCGGATAAAGGACCTTTTCAGGTTCCCAGGGCTTCGGGTAACATCAAGATCGATGGACACCTTGATGAGCTCGACTGGGAAAAAGCTTTAGTTCTTGCGTTGCCCTACGAGTGGCTGCCCGGAGATAATATTCCTGCCCTGGTCAGGACCGAATGTCTTCTTGTTTACGACCGAGATTATCTTTACGTAGGATTCCGTTGTTATGACCCCGATCCGAAAAGCATTCGCGCGCACCTGATGGACCGGGATGATACTGATCGTTTAATCCAGGACGATCATGTCGTGATTATGATTGATCCCTTTAATGACGAACGACGAGGATTTCAATTTAGAGTTAACCCTTTGGGGGTTCAGGCTGACGCTAATTTTAGCGAGCTGGAGGGGTATGAGGATTTTTCTTGGGATGCCATCTGGAACTCGAAGGGTCAAATTACAGACTGGGGTTACTCGGTGGAGATTGCTTTGCCGTTTAATCAGCTCCGTTTTCCCAAGACAAAGGCAATTCAAACCTGGGGCTTTTCGGCGGAACGTTCCTATCCGCGAAATGTCCGCCACCGACTGATTTCCCATAAAAGAGAGCGTCACATCACTTGTGTTCTGTGTCAAGTTAATAAAATCACGGGCATTGAAGGGATTTCACCTGGTTATAATCTTGAATTTGATCCCACTTTAACGGCCAATCGAACGGATCAGCGTGAATCTATTCCTTCCGGGTCGATGGCTGAGGGGAAGATTAAGGCTGATCCAGGTTTAACCACTCGCTGGGGGATTACCCCCAACCTCATTCTCAATGCCACTATCAATCCTGATTTTTCTCAGGTTGAAGCCGATGTGGCCCAGTTGGAAGTTAACACTAGATTTGCCCTTCGTTATCCTGAGAAAAGACCTTTTTTTCTGGAAGGAGCAGATTTTTTCCTTACCCCGATTGAGGCGGTTTTTACCCGGACAGTGGCCGATCCAGCCGGAGGAGTAAAGCTTACTGGCAAGGTTGGCCGCAATGCCATCGGGTTTTTTACCACGTATGATCGAATCAATAATCTCCTTTTTCCTTCCAATCAAGGTTCTCTTTCCACCTCTTTGGACGAAGGTGTATGGGGAGGAGTTTTTCGCTTTCGCCATGACGTTGGTCAAGGCTCGGCAGTAGGGGCTTTATATACGGGACGTCTCTCTGATAATTACGCCAACCATGTGGCGGGAGTGGATGGCTTTTTCCGCCTTTCACAGACCAAGACCGTGCGCTTTCAATATCTTCATTCCGAAACAAAATACGCTCGGGAGATTGGTCAATCATTTCAACAACCTTACCGTTCCTATGGGGGAGGAGAGGCCATTTTCGGGGAATTTAGCCATCGGGGGCGTAATTGGTTATATAACTTTTCTTATGAAGCACGGTCACCTTTATTCCGGGCTGATTTTGGTTATGTTCCTCGAGTTGATCTGCAGCTATTCAAAGGCTTGGTAGCTCGAGTTTTTTGGGGAGAAAAGGGGGACTGGTTTAATCGTCTTCACTTTGGACTAAGTGCCTTGGAAGGATACACCTGGAATTGGAATTTAACGGATCGCCAAGTATCTTTATTTGGAAATTACATGGGGCCGTGGCAATCCCAAGTCAATTTGGAATTTAACGCCACTCGAGAATTTTATCGAGGACAATATTTTGACTTGACTCAAGTTGTTTCTTTTCTAGAAGTAAAACCAGTGAGTGGTGTTCGTTTTTTTCTGATGGGAGTTTATGGTGATGGAGTTGATTACAATAATATCCGCAAGGCAACATCTTTACGAGTAATACCGCTTATTGAAGGGAGTATTGGTTCTCATCTGAATATTAATGCTCAACATGCTTTCGAAAAACTTTCTCTTGCTGGACAGAAAATATATGTGGCCAATTTGAGCCAAGTTAAATTTATTTATAATTTTAATGTAAGAACATTTGTGCGCTTAATTTTCCAGTATCTAGACATGGATCGTAATCCTGCTCTCTACACCACGCCTGTTTCACCCACGAATCAGACCTTTTTCACCCAATTTTTGTTTTCCTATAAGCTTAATCCCCAGACAGTTTTATTTTTAGGGTATTCGGATAATTATTTTGGAGCAAAAAATATAGATTTAACTCAAACGGATCGCACTTTCTTTGTTAAATTGGGTTATGCCTGGACAAGATAAAGTTTATTAGGTTTGTTCTCTTCTTTCGGTTGGGTTCTTGTGTTAAGTTTTGATTGACAAATATATCAAATATTACTAAATTGATTGGGCCGGCCTAGGTAAGAATGGACATTTGTTATTTATTTGCTTTCTTTTTGATTCCGTCGTTACTTCTCTACTTAATTCCGATTTAAAAGATAGAAAGGAAGTCTTCATGGAGAATTTGAAGGCCAATATTCTCATAAAATATCACTTAATTTTTATCTCTGTGTAAATTATTGGTAACCAAAAAAACGATTAAAGGAGGTTTGATTTGAAACAACCAGAGTTTATCAATTGGCGGCAAGTATTAGCTGTTTTTCTAGGGCTTATTTTTGTTTGCTTTCCTCTCTTTTCTCGACCACCCAAAAAACAGGCGCGGATCGAGTCTACTCCTCCGGAAGTAAGACTCCAAGGTTTTGCCCAGCATCTGGAGATGAAGGAGAATTCTCCTTTTAAAGACTTGAAATGGCAATTCCTGGGCCCAACGAATGTCAGTGGTCGTTGTACCGATGTGGCCGTTGTCACTCCCAAAGGGAAGAATTACACCATTTACGTGGCTACCGCTACCGGTGGAGTGTGGAAGACTGAAAATGAAGGGACGACTTGGGTGCCTATCTTTGACCAGGAACTTTCCACTTCCATCGGCGATATTGCCATTGCCCCTTCCAATCCCGACATAATCTGGGTGGGAACAGGTGAAGCTAACATTTTTCGAAGTTCCCATGCTGGATGTGGAATTTACAAGTCCACTGATGGGGGAAAAACATGGCAACACATGGGTTTAACCGATACTAATACCATCGCGAGGATCGTTCTCCATCCTCAGAATCCGGACATTGTTTATGTAGCGGCTTCAGGTCACGAGTGGACTTTTAACTCTGAACGAGGTGTTTATAAAACGACTGATGGGGGAAAGACATGGACCAAGATCCTCTATGTTAATGAGCAGACGGGAGCTGTTGATCTAGCTATGGATCCCACCCATCCGGAAACATTATATGCTGTTACTTGGCAAAGAGTCAGAAAAAAATGGAGTGATCCGCGCAATGAACCGCAATATAGAAGAAGTGGTATCTGGAAAAGCGTCGATGGCGGCCAGACCTGGCAACAAATTAACAATGGATTACCTGAGCCTCGCTTCCGAGGGCGGATCGGGATTGATATCTGCTTGTCCAAACCCAATGTTCTCTATGCCCTTGTTGATAATTATGAGGTAAGCAGAGAATTAACTGAAGAAGAAAAGGCCGATGTTTATGTAAGAGGATTGGGTGCCCATATCAAGGGAGCTACTGTTTATCGTTCTGACGATGGGGGAGAGAATTGGCGGTTGGTTGCTCCAACAACCAAAGAAATGAAGGCTTACTTAGAAAGACATTCCGGAACCTATGGCTGGGTTTTTGGTCAGATTCGAGTCGATCCCAACAATGAGGATAGAGTCTTCATCATGGGTGTCCCGATGAGTGTTTCTGAGGATGGGGGAAAAACATTCCGGCGTGTTTCTAAT
>DQWD01000248.1 GCA_011042725.1 Candidatus Aminicenantota bacterium
TTAACAAGCAAACTATTTATCAACAAGGAGGAAATATGTGGGGAGGACATTGGATGTTTGGTGGGTTCATGTGGATATTTTGGATTGCCGTCCTGGTGGGTCTTATTTTCCTCATCAAGTGGCTGATTCAACAAAAACCAGCCGAACCTTCTTCTCGAGAAAACAGCTTAGAAATTCTCAAAAAGAGATATGCGCGCGGGGAAATAGACAAAGAAGAATTCGAGCAGAAAAAGAAAGATTTATTGTCCTGAACAACAAAGATGAATAATTCTCACTCTCATAATAAAAATCATTCCCCTAAAGATCACTTCCAGCCTCCCTCCCCAAATCACCAACCACCATCTGGACATAATCCCTCTTTTCACCATGAAGGAGCACACGGAAACCATCACGTCCACCAGGAAGACACCTCTCATCTCGGTTATAACGAGCATCAAGCTAAAGCTTCCCATCTTGGTCATCATGATCATCATCTTGAAGAGTTTAAGAAAAGATTTTGGATCTCGCTGGTTATAACTTTCCCTGTGCTCCTTTTCTCGGAAATGATTCAGACGTGGTTTGGGTTCCGGTTAGAAATTCTCTTTCAGAAATGGATTCTATTTCTTCTCTCTTCCTCCATCTATTTCTATGGGGGTTGGCCATTCCTCAAAGGAGCGGTTCAAGAAATAAGAAACCGCCAGCCAGGGATGATGACCCTGATTGGCACGGCCATCTCGGTCGCTTTTTTCTACTCAAGTGCCACGGTCGTTCTCATCTCGGGCAAAGATTTTTTCTGGGAGCTGGCCACTTTAATCGATGTCATGCTCTTGGGTCACTGGATCGAGGCTAAAAGTGTGCTGGGAGCTTCCCGGGCGCTGGAAGAGCTGGTCAAGATCATGCCCACCACCGCTCACCTCTACCAAGAAGGCGAGTCAGACAAAATTGTCGATGTTTCTGTATCCCAGTTGAAGCCTGGTCATGTTGTTCTTATCCGACCCGGAGAGAAAGTCCCAGCCGACGGGGAAATTATCGAAGGAGAATCTTATTTAAATGAGGCTCTTCTTACCGGTGAGTCACGGCCAGTTCACAAGAAAGCAAAAGACAACGTCATCGGCGGAGCCATTAATGGGGAAGGCAGCTTAAAAGTGGTCATCGAAAAAACGGGAGAAGAGACTTATCTCGCTCAAGTGATTAAACTAGTCCAGCAGGCCCAGGAAAGTAAATCAAAGACCCAAGACTTGGCTAATCGAGCGGCTGCTCTTCTTTTTTACCTTGCCCTCGGCGGGGGGATTGTAACTTATACTGTGTGGTTAATAGCCGGAAAATCTGACTTTGCCCTGGAAAGAGCGGTGACCGTGTTAGTCATTGCCTGCCCCCATGCTTTAGGTTTAGCCATCCCTCTCGTGGTGGCTCTTTCCACCTCCATCACCGCAAAATACGGCACTCTCATCCGGGACAGAAGAGCCTTCGAAGCTATGAAAGATATTAATGCGGTCATTTTTGATAAAACAGGAACCTTAACCGAAGGCAAGTTCGGAGTAACTGAGGTGGTGGCTTTTATTCCCGAAGAAGAGCTGGTCAGGTTAAGTGCCGGAGTGGAAGTTAACTCCGAACATATCATAGCCCAGGCCATCGTCCAGTATGCCCAGGAAAAAGAAATCGACTTTAAGCCGGCAGAAGAATTCAAAGCTTTGCCCGGAAAAGGGGCGGTGGGTCACTTTGATGGCCGCCCCATCAAGGTCGGAGGCCCTAATCTCTTAAAAGAGCTCGGAGTAGAAATCAATGATGAACGAATCACTAATCTTCAAGCCAAGGGAAAAACGGTTGTCTTTACCCTTGAAGACAAGAAAATTCTCGGGGCCTTCGCTCTTTCTGACCGAATCCGTAAAGAATCAGTTGAAGCAGTTCGTCAACTAAAGAGCAAGGGAATTGAGGTTTTCATGCTCACCGGAGATGCGGAAGAAGTCGCCCGGAGTGTAGCTGAAGAGCTGGGTATCCACCACTATTTTGCTCATGTCCTTCCTGACGAGAAAGCGGATAAGGTGAAACTCTTACGAGAAAAAGGCTACAAGGTGGCCATGGTTGGCGATGGGATAAACGATGCTCCGGCTTTAGTTACCGCTGAGGTGGGAATTGCCATCGGAGCCGGGACCGACGTGGCCATTGAAAGCGCTGATTTAATTCTGGTTAAAAATGACCCCCGAGAGGTGGCCAAAGTTATCTCTATCTCCCAAAAAACTTATACCAAGATGCTTCAGAATCTGTGGTGGGCAGCCGGTTACAACATCATCGCCATTCCCCTGGCTGCAGGAGTTCTCTCCAAGCTGGGAGTGGTCATTAATCCGGCAATAGGGGCTTTGTTGATGTCCCTAAGCACAGTTATCGTCGCCATCAACACCCAGACTCTAAGGAAGCTAAGCCCGAAATTAGGAGAAGTGCTTCCAAAAGCAGAGGTAAAGCGAGCTATGAGTCAAACTCACCCCCATCAGGGCCATCACCATTAAAGTGAGAGATTAACACAAACATCAATAAATCAGCGCAAAATATGAATCGAATCTCCACCTACAAACCACCACCAAAGAAGCAAAATCTATTATTAGTTATAAAGTTTTACAAACTTACCTTTCTCTTTAGAAGAATTAAGATAATCCAGAAATTCCTTGGAATTATGGCCATAAATAAAGAATAAATTGGCCAGTTTATTCCGACACTCTCTGGCTTCGGGTGGTGATTGTAAGCAATGGTAAGCCTCAAAAATAGCCAACTTTGAATTCGGCAATTCACGATGAATCCTCTCCAGCTCATGGATGGGCGCGACTTGATCTAAAAGACCACCTACAAGTAATATTTCTGTGTTGACATTTTTAAGATTTTGAATATCAAAAAGATGAGCATTCCTGGCTGGGCTATCTCGATAAATTTCAATAAGAGGTTCGGCCATTCTCAAAAAAGGATAGTTAATATCAGGCTGATCCGCCAGTGAGGTCCTTATATTTGTTTCATACATAAAAACAACCGTCCAGGGTTTGTATTTTTGGGCTGAACGCACAAAGAAATTCACATGTCCCAATTCACGTGTGTACTTATTGTATCTGCTCAGATTATTTTTGCTTAGCTCAATTATTAACTGTTTTACTTCTTCTTGATCAAAGTATAACAACCGTTGAATGAGAAAAAGAAGCTGGGTTTTTTCAATTCTCGGGTTTTGAAGCGCTCGATTATATTGCTCCTTTAAGTTATTTTTCTCTAGAAAATTATTAAAAAATATGACTCCCGCTTCACTGCTGCCTTGGGCATCTTTGAAAAAACTCATTAAAAAAGCTCGTTTGACTTTTTCAGGATACTTGGCAATGTACTTTAAACCGATCATGGCTGTCCCTGACCCCCCTAAAATATTTATCTGCTTTTCACCAAGTAAATCTTTCCTTATGGACTCAATATCTTCAACAACATTATCTGAATTTAAAAATTCATAGGCTAATGCCCAATCAATGTTTTTACTCTCAAGCTCCTTTATTTTTGAGCAAAACATCCCTCGATACTCGTAAGTAACTGTGTTGTAATCAAGGTTAAACATTTTTTTGTACTTATCCGCCCACCCAACCTGAGATAAGGTCCTCTGTCCGTCCGTGGGAATAAGAATGGTGGGCTTGGTAACATCAAAATCACTACATAATTCATAATACAGTTTAAACGTGCCTCGGGCTGGATTCTTATAAGACAGGGGAACCTCAATATAACGGTGATAGAAATCTTCCTCAGGAATACCTGGGTTAATTTCATGATAATCATATGACTGCTTAGAGTGCGGGAAGCGAGGAAAAATCTTTTCAACATTGCCGATAAATTTAACTTTTTTATTATTTACCAAGCCCTCCCTAACAGTAATATTTTCAAGTTTCAAATTAATATTGAGCGCTTCAACATCCTGGCCGATATAATCACTTAGCAAAACTTTGTATGTTTGTTCGATAATGAAGATAACAAAAAAGTCATCTACGTAATAAACAGAATCATCTTTTGATGAACGTAACTTTAGACAAACATCATTCCTCTCAGGTGAGATTTCTCGGGGAAGGACTCTAACAACCCGCCCTTCAAAGTTCAAACTATCGCCAGTCCCAAAATTATTCATGGAAAAAACAGTGGCCACCATAATCAAGACCAAAATTAATAAAATTAAGCTCAATCTCTTCATGTTCTATCCCTCATTGATAGTTATTTACAGATAAATTTCCTTTGTCCAAAAAGTCAAAATCATATTCTTGCCCAGAAAATGGCTGAGGCTAGAAAAAATATTTTTAGCATAAATGCTTATTCTTTATCAATTAAAAGAATAAATAATAACTCTAAAAAACTAGACATCTATTCCCTATAATTAAAAACAATGAAGAGAAAAAGCTTTTCCTAATCGAAGGGGGGGACAAAGGGAACCGAAGAAAGGGTCGCCCATTAGAAGGCGATTGTCAAGAGGATAGAGAAATAATTTTATTTTTTAATCAATTGGTAATTAATTATTTTAAAAGAGGGGCCGGACTTCACTATTTTATTGATATTAAATAAATTAACTTTAAATAATCCCCTAAATAAAGCCTTAAACGCGATTTTTGGGGCAAAAATCGGGTTTACGCAAAAATGAGCACTTGAAATTGAATTAAGTTTTTAATATCAGAGGGGGTGAAAAAGGTGGCATGTTGGCGTTTTCTCCCTTCTTATCACCATTCGTTTGATCGTCTTTCTTTCCAAAAACGGAAAAAACCATACGTCTCCCTCTGTTTTTTTTCATCGTGAAGCAGGCAAACAAGCACTTTGTATAACATCATCAATTTTACGAAAAAATTAGGTAAATATGTATTGTGTCCCGAGTTTTCGCTTGACTTGGGGCACACATAGTTGTCCCCAGTTTCTTTCCCCAGTTTTTTTCCCCAGTTTTTTTTAAATGGCAAGTTCTTTTAATCGCCATTATTACCGTTTATTGTCTTCCAGTAAATATTTTCCTTGACAAATATTGGTCATAAATTGTAATTATTTATCTAAACAAATTTAATTTTTTGTCCGCTACAGAAGGGAGGGAGCGGATGTCATACAAGGTTTCCTACCAATTGTTTCCCATAAATTCTTCTGATTGTTTGAGTAATAAATTCTTATTTTTTTAGGAGGGTCACATGGCAAAAAAGATGGTTTTAGCTCTAGCCAGCAGCGGTGTAGAAA
>DQWD01000208.1 GCA_011042725.1 Candidatus Aminicenantota bacterium
AGCCAGGTGCACAAAAAGCGGGAGACTGTAAAAAGCACCAGAGCCGCGATGTAATAGCTGGAGGCGGCTGCCTCCAGCACTCCCAATTCCTGCATGACATAACGGATGGTGAAGGACCAGACTCCGATCTGGGCCCCTACGTAGAAAAACTGGGCCACCACGCCCCAGATATAGTTCCTGTTCCGCAGCAGTCGTTTAAAGGTCGGCCCTAAGTTCAAGGGTCCGCTGGTGTCGGTCCTCCGGGGCATGGAACGGTTGACAGCGATGAGCACCCAGGTGACCGCCAGGATCAAACCCACCGCCGCGTAGGTCATGGTCACCGCCGTGAGTTCCCGATTTTGGATTTGCCGTAGCGCCTCCCGTCCCATGGCCGCCCGTTCCTCGGCTCCAGCGGCGTCGAGATGGGAGAGTATGAATAGCTTGCTCAGCACCACTCCCAGGATGGATCCTACCGGATTGAAGGATTGGGCCAGGTTGAGTCGCCGCGTTCCCGTCTCCTCCGGTCCCATGGAGTATATGTAAGGATTTGCCGCCGTTTCGAGGATGGAAAGTCCTCCGGAGAGAATCCAGAGGGCGGCGAGAAAATGAGGATAGGCGGCCGTGAGCCGGGCCGGCAAAAAAAGCAGGGCCCCGGCACAGTAGAGTCCCAATCCCAGAAGAACCCCGGATTTGTAGGTGTACTTCTTGATAAATATCGCGGCGGGCAGGGCCAGGAGCCCGTAGCCGGCTCCGTAGAACACGACCTGGATGAGCGCTGTCTGGGAATCGGACATGCTCATGATGCGCTTGAAAGCAGCCAGCAGGGTGTCGGTCATGTTGTTGGCCAGGCCCCACCAGGCGAATAAGCTGGTCAGGAGGATGAAGGGCCAGACCAGGTCCCGCGGCACTAGAGGCTGGCGTACTTTTTCTTTGGATTGTGAAGCAGATTTCGGCATTCTATTCCTCCGGCTTTGGCGGGTAAGGCTGGATAGATCTGAATGAAATTTTCTCTATTAGCTGCTTAAATCGAAAAGTAAGGTCCATAATGCGCGGCTCAGGCCCAAGTATTTTCCAAAAAGAGATATTCATAGGGAATTGCTTTTCTGTTGAGTAAGCTGGAGATACTGATCTTATTCCTGGTTTCCCCATCAACCAAATTTAAATCCTAAAATGTAAATCCTATTCCCACTAAGTATCTTATCCCTCCCAAGTCGACTACCTCCTCAAACGGCTTGACCTCTAAGGGAATATATTTAAATTCTCCACTTATAAATAGATATTTCACTGGATATATCTTTAGCCCCACTCCCGCTGTCCAGGTCGATTTTTTGTGGTCAACTTTATAATCAGTTGCATAAGGGCTATCAATTGATTGCTTATAAGAGAAGCGGCCACAGCCGATTTTTAGATAAGGGTAAAATTTATCTATTTTAAATTGGTAGCCAAGAAAAGCCTCAAATCCAGTAACCTCAAGGGAAGCAGATTCCCCATAGATTCCGATTTTCCCTTCTTTGGAATACCCTCTCTCATAAGCTACCCCAACAATTAATTCAAGCGAGCCAAAACTGGCAAAGGCCCAACATGAACCACAATTCCCTTGATCCCTAACCGGCGGCAGCTTTTCCCAATCACGTAAGTCAAAGGAAGATGGTAAGCCAGCAATTTTAACTTGAGGAAGAACATGAAAAGGCAAAACCTCTCGGGGGCTTGGAATTAGGCCCAGAGGATGACCGTCATCAGAAATATTTTTCCATTTCCGCATTTCCTGACCTTTAAGAAATTCTAAAAAGCTTTTACTGAGGGGAGCTGCCTGGGGACTTTGGTCTTCTTGGGCAAAAATACCTAGAGAAACAAAAGATAAAAACCCACTAATTATTAAGATAAAGAAAAGAACTAAAGAGACATATTTTAAAAGCGCAGCCCTTTTTTTCTTAATATTCATCTAGTCGTCCTCACTTAAGCGGGGGAAGGCATTCATATGTCTTAGGGACTTGATTTATGCTTTGGTAATTGTTCCGGTTTTCCCTTAGCCTCTCCTCTCCCCTCCTCTTTCCACCTTTTATATTTACCTTTTGTATAATTTCCCTTCCATCTCTATTGTCTTTCGCCCTGTAGTAGGATGCCTCTAAGAGACTTTCCACCTTTGGCCTTCCTACTTTCAGCTTTCTTTACTTTTCCTTAGTCTTCTTTAGTTTCAATTTATATTGTTAGCAATTTTAATTTATTTTATGGAGGTAATCAAATTTTAACCCAGGCTTCTGGCTTAAGGGAAGTTCAGGGTTCAGGGTTCATTTAAACTTTGAAATCAGGGCCTTCATATTTGGCGTTACCATATTTATTTTGTTATTTATCAACAACGACGTTAAATATAAAAATTCTCACCTTCAATATTTCAATATTTATTAACCTGGTCTATTCATAAATTAAAAAATATTGATCCAAGAACAGCCAAAAATCTTAGCGGGTGATTGGTCCAATCTTTTTTGGTTGTTCCCTCTCTCTTCTTTTTCTAACGTATTATATATCAATACGTTATGAAGGAAAACATCTCTTTTTATGAATTATCCAGGTTAAAAAATCATTCCAACTCAGATGCATAAATTATCTGGTTAAGCCTTCAATGTTTCCAATTTCCCCCTTTTCTTTCCCCTTTTCTTTAGGATGATTTTTGTCAACTGTATCAATATAATTTCTTATCACCTAATTTAGGCCAATGAATTCTGTTCCCTTTCCCTTTTGTTGACAAAAGAAAGGATGTGTTGCTTCTGATTTATTAAGTAGTTATCATGTAAGGAGAAGAATGAGCTGGTACCAGTTAAGCGTCAAGGAAACATTCAAGAAGCTTAAAACCTCAGAGAGCGGATTATCCGATCCTGAGGTTAAGAAGCGCCTTTTACAGTTTGGTTCAAACAGATTCCTTGAAGAAGAGAAAACAAAAAGGCTGAAAATACTTATCCGCCAGTTTGCCAGTCCCCTTATTTATATCCTGCTCATCGCCGGGATAGTAACCATCATTCTTAAGGAGTACATAGACTCGGGAGTAATCTTTGTTGTTGTAATACTGAATGCAGTTATCGGGTATGTCCAGGAATATAAGGCAGAAGAGAGTGTCAGGGCTCTGAAAAAGATGGTCGTGCCCAAAGCCAAGGTCCTGAGAGAGGGAAAAGAAAAGGAAATTAATAGTGAAGATCTTGTGCCCGGAGATATTGTTTTACTTGCCTCAGGAGTAAAAGTTCCATCTGACCTAAGGTTATTCGAGACAATCGAATTCAGAGTTGATGAAGCACTGCTGACAGGAGAATCAGTCCCGGTCGAAAAAAATTCCCATCAAATACAAGAAGATAATTTAATTCCCGGTGATCAGAAAAATATGGCCTTTATGGGAACAATTGTTGTCAGCGGGAGGGCAAAAGGCATTGTTGTTGAAACAGGTCATCATACGGTTTTGGGACAGATTGCTACCAAAGTTAGGGAAATATCGCCGCTGAAAACTCCCCTTCAGTTTAAGCTTATGCGGTTTGCCAAATTAATAGGCATTCTCGTCATAGCCTTTTCGGCCCTCGTCTTTGGAGCCGGAATGCTGATTGGAGAAAAAGCTTCCGAGATGTTTTTAATTGCCGTGGCCACTGCCGTCTCAGCAATTCCCGAAGGGCTTCCGGTGGCGGTAACAATAACTATGGCTATCGGTGTGGCGAGGATGGCCAGGCGAAATGCCATTATAAGAAAATTACCTGCCGTGGAAACACTGGGAAGCACAACCCTTATCGGGTCAGACAAGACAGGTACCCTCACCAAGAACGAGATGACCGTAAAGGTAGTGTACGATGGGGAAAAGGCATACCGAATAAGCGGGGTTGGTTATGAACCAAAGGGCGAAATTCTCTATGAAGTGGAACCAGTTGACATCAAGGACAAGGAATCTGAGCACCTGTTAATGGTCTTTAGGATAGGCATGCTCTGCAATGAATCTCATATTTATGAGGAAGAAGGTGAGTATAAGGTAGATGGTGACCCGACAGAAGGGGCATTAATAGTTTCGGCAATGAAAGCAGGTCTTAACCTTATAGATGAAAGGAGACACTATCATCAAATAGCAATAATACCGTTTGAGTCTGAGCAGGGATACATGGCGACCCTCCACAGGCATGGCAGAAAAAAAATTATTTTTGTTAAAGGCGCCCCAGAAAAAATACTCGATATGTGTACTAAATGTCTAGTAAAGGATAAGTTTGAGAAAAGAGCAATACTGAATACAGCCAGCCTTTTTGCCAAAGAAGGCATGAGAGTCCTGGCCATGGCCTACAAGGAAGTTCCTTATGATATCAATGAAATAACCCACCATGATGTGGAGGAAAATCTTATTTTCGTTGGGTTGCAGGGAATGATCGACCCACCAAGAACGGATGTTATGGATGCAGTGAGAGGCTGTAAGAAAGCTGGTATTAAGGTGGTGATGATCACGGGAGACCATGCGGCTACAGCCTTAGCCATAGCCAAGATGCTCGGCATAGCAGGTGATGAATCCAGGGTTATGACCGGCCAAGAGATAGAAACAATGAGTGATGATGAACTCTCCAATAAGGTCAAAGATATTTCTGTTTTTGCCCGGGTTTCACCCAAGCATAAACTCAGGATAGTTGAGCAGCTGATTAAATACGGAGAGATTGTTGCCGTGACGGGAGATGGAGTAAATGATGCTCCGGCCCTCAGGGCAGCCCATATAGGAATAGCGATGGGAAAGTCGGGGACCGATGTTGCCAAAGAAGCATCAGATATGGTTCTGGCTGATGACAACTTTGCCAATATTTTTGCTGCCGTCAAAGAGGGAAGAGTTGTATATGACAACATAAAGAAGGTGACCCTTTTCCTCATATCATGTGGTTTTGGAGAACTGATGGCTATCATCGGAACAATATTCATGGGATACCCTATCCCCTATATCCCAGCCCAGATTCTCTGGCTCAATCTTGTAACAAATGGCCTGCAAGATGTTGCTCTTGCCTTTGAGCCAGCAGAAAAAGGTGTATTGCGCAGGCATCCAAGGAGTCCAAAGGAAGGCATTTTATCAGGCCTTATGATCCAAAGAACATTATTAATGGGAGTAACACTGGCGGCGGGAACACTGTTTTTATTTATCTCGAGCCTTAAAGCAGGAGTGCCTCTCGAAAGGGCGCGGACAATTG
>DQWD01000258.1 GCA_011042725.1 Candidatus Aminicenantota bacterium
AGAGCTTTTAATCTCGACCAACCGCGATGATCTCTCCCGTCGAAGTATCCGCACCAATTTTCTCATTTTTGTCCCTCATCATCTTCGACTCGATATCAAAAATTCTTACGGTCAAGTAAAAATTACCAACGTGGCTGAAGTTACCCTGCAGAATTCTCATGGGCAAGTGGCAGTTGAAGATATTATGGGTAAGGTCAAGATCAGCAATTCATATGCTGATGTCCGGGCAGAAAATATCGGCGAAGACTTGATTGTTAACAGCAAGCATTCCGAAATAGAAATCAAAAATGCGAACCAAACCGTCTTAGTCAATCATTCTTATGGAGAAGTTGACTTAACTGATATTCGTGGCCCGGTAACAGTTGAAGCTCATCACTGCGAAGTAAAGGCGGCCAATATCGAAGGAGTGTGCCAAATTGAATCTTCCTACCGTCCTATCATCATTTCCCAAAGCAACGGAGCCACTATCTCTTCTCGAAACTCAGCGATTAAAATCATGCAAAGCCAAGGCCCCATTGAAGTCAACAACAGCTATGGGCGATTAAAAATTGTGGATGCCCAGGGAGATATAAAAATCAAGGGAAAAAACCTAAAAGTTTCCATCCAAGATTCAAAAATTGAAAACTTATACTTATCAACTAGTTATCGCCAGGTAGATCTCCGCAATTGCGAGTTCAGCCACCAAGTAGAGCTGGTTACCGCCCATAATTCAGTCAGTATAGCCCCGGCCAAGATTCTGGGTCCATTTAATATTAGCGGCAAATACTCTCAGATCACTTTTTCCTGGCCCGAAAATTTAAAAGTTCCCTTAAGAATTAATAATAAAGGGGGCAAAATTATCTGGGAATTACCCTCTCAACCTCACTCCTTCATCTCTAACGGAACCTCACGGTTGGAGGCTTTTTTGGAAGAAGAAGCGCCGGGAAAAGTCGAGATCAACACCAGCTACGGTAAGGTTGTTATCAGCCCTCCTTCAGGAGATCAGAAGGATTTTCTTCCTTAGAAATCAGGTAAATAGTCGAATCGTCACCCGTTTTAAACTATCACTAGTTATAACAATCACGAGCTTCAAGATAGAGTGTGAGTGAGTGAGTGAGTGAGTGAGTGAGCGAGAGTTTGTGTGTGTAGAGAGAGAGAGAGAGAGAGAGAGAGAGAGAAAGAAAGAAAGAAAGAGAAAGAAAGAAAAATGGGTAAAGAGGTAAACTGTCACCAATTTCCGATCACGATCATGCTGATAGCTTAGGAACTAATAAATTAAGTAAATAGATGAACTGTCTAAGTAAATAGGTGAACTGTCACCAGTTTTTTACTTTCCATAAATACGGGAGCATAATTGGCCATTGATCTTTATTTCAAAATAGGCGATTAAATTCCCCAAATCTTTCTTGTACTTGGTGACATAACGAGCAAATTCTGTTTCCCGCCGGAAATGGAGGAGATTTTCAAACTCACACACTTCATCGTAAAGTTCAATCAGATAGTGCTTAATACTTCGATACTGAGCATTTATATCCACCAGATCTCGATTGCTTAACTGGTCATAATCCAGATAAGGGGGAAGGGATTGAAGGATATTATGACTCTCATTAATTAAGTCACTTAAATATTCTTGGATCTCTTGGAAAAAAGACTTATAACGGAAGGGATGGCGCATTTTTTCTTGGGCTCGGTCAATTAAATTGTCATACTGGTCTTTTAAAGAATCGATTAGTTCGCGCACGCCTAAGTACTTTCGTTGGAACTGTAAAAGATCAATAAAATCTCGCCCGATATAGATCTTGTCGGTATAGTTAGTTAAAAGTTCTCGAGGCGAATGGGTATAAAACTTAATCTCGTATCTTTTTCCTCCCGAATCTCTCTCTCGCAAACGGGCCAGAACTAAAAAATGATTCTGCTCAATAAAATACGAATTAACATCGAGTAAGGCTGAATAAACAGCTAGATTATAAACGATGTTTTCTTTAACATAATTTAAAACTTCGTTTTTACGTCGAATAAAATCGGAGATGATCTCATTGGGAGTGGGATTGATAACAGTATAAGAAGGCGAGAGAAGGTACAACACCGGTCCCGCCCCAACCTCCAAATGGAGATTTTTCAGAACATTCTGGCGAAGATCATCAAAACAAATTGCCGGTAATTCTGGTAAGTCCTCCAGGTCTAATTTAGCCAGTTCTTGAACTTCGTTCATTTTTCCCCCGGAATTTAAATCCTATCACGGTCAACTTAAAAAATCAAACTACCCTCAAGAAAAGAGGCCGCGAACATTCTGGTTAAAATGATTCAGGAGTATTTTAAATCAGTAGAGAAAAATCAGCGTTGAAAAGTCCATTCCTCGGTACCGTATTTTTCTTTCTCTAAGCGATAGATTTCCTCCCGGTCTTCTTTGCTCAATATTTTGGGACGAATCTCAGCGTTAAAATACTCAGAAAATCCACAAATTAGGGCGGCAGCGACTTCGTTAAATTCCACTCCCCTCCCCAGGGCTTCCTCAAGAGAAATCAATCGGATTACCTTTCCTCCATTGCTGTTGGGAGTAATCTGTTCGAGCAAACTGGTATTATTCCGAAGCGGGATGGATCCATGTTGAAGGAAGCAATTTCCTTCTCTTTTTTGGGCGCTTCCGATTAATTTTTTGCCCTTTACTTCAATCTCGTTTTCCGCCGGAAAAGAAAAGCAAGGGAGGTTTCCTCGAGCGTAAATCTCCGGGGGTTTAGAAGTGGCTAACTCAGCTTGAATCCCTAGTTTTTGTAAACCTAAAACTAAAGCTTCGGAGATTAACCGGTAAGATTCTCGTAGCGAAGCCGAGAAAACATCCGTCTCCGAAGAGGCAACCGAATAGGTGACTTCTTCATGATGGAGTACGAGCTTTCCACCCGTAAGGCGGCGAACAACATCTACCTGGTTTTCCCGGCAAGCCTCCAAGTTGATAACTCGCCCAGTTTTTTGGTAAAAGCCTAGCGAAGCCGTGGGCCTAATCCAGGCATAAAAACGAAGGAAAGTCAGCGGTTCTCTCTTTACCTGCTGAAACAAGTATTCATCCACTGCCATATTCCAACTCCCCTTTTTGGGAGTTCGATCAACCAGAAGATACCAAGTTTGACGATAACTCATGAGCCTGTCCCCCAATGGTTAATTAATCATGAAAATCAACACGGGAGAGAAAGTGGAGCGGGTAACGGGATTCGAACCCGCGACTCCGAGCTTGGGAAGCTCGTACTCTACCGCTGAGTTATACCCGCTCGCCAGATAAATAATCTAATTTATCAAAGATAAAAATACAGGATGAAGCTAAAAATTGTCAAGGGTTCAGAACAATTGACCTGAGGGCACGAGTATGATAAAAAATTTTTTCATGTTTAATTGCTCACCTTTTTCTTGGAAGAATTTGGTACCCTCTTTTTTCCTTTTCCCTCTTCTACCCGACCTTGCCCATCTTCCTAATAATGAAGAAGGGAAACAATTAGGGGCAAGATATCAATTTAGCCCAGCTATCTTTTTAAACATCTCCAATAACATTCTAAATTTTAGATTTGGGAAAAGAGCTTTTAAATTTTATTATAGATAATCTTTATACCGGAAAGGAGGTTTTTCCTATGAATCATTCAGTTTCAAGGCCCAGAAAAGTTAATCATTTCTTTACTTGCCTATTTTTGGTTAGTTTATTGCTTTTCTCCAGCTTGATGTTTAGTCAAACCCCCTTAACCAAGGATATCCTCAAAAATCTTTCCTACCGGGAAATAGGGCCAACTCGCCAGAGTGGACGTTTTGTGGATATTGCCTGGAACGAAAAACAGCCTAATACTTTCTACCTGGCCACAGCTACCGGCGGCCTTTGGAAGACCGAAGATAATTTTATCAGCTTCACGCCGCTTTTTACCAAGCAGAAAGTATTTGCCATTGGAGCAGTGGCCCTTGCTCCCTCAGATCCCAATATTGTTTGGGTCGGCACCGGCGAATCAAATAACCAAAGAAGCTGCTATTCAGGAAATGGTGTTTACAAATCTACTGACGGTGGCAAGACTTGGCAACACATGGGGCTTGAGGCAACTCACCACATCGGTAACATCATCATTCATCCCCATGATCCCAATGTTGTTTATGTGGCCGCCGCAGGCCATCTCTATTCCAACAACCCGGAAAGAGGCCTGTACAAAACAACTGATGGTGGAAAAACATGGCAGCTAATCTTACAGAAAGAAGTAGATGGCCGTTACATCGGAGTTATTGATGTCGTCATGGACCCGACTAATCCCGACATCCTTTTTGCCGCCACCTACGATAAAGTTCGTAAACCTTATACTTTTAACTTGGGTGGTCCCGGTAGTCGGATTTACAAAACCACCGACGGCGGTAAAACGTGGAAAATGCTCACTGGAGGACTCCCGCAAGGAATGCTCGGCCGAATCGGCCTAGCTATTTATCCCAAAAATCCCCAGATTATCTTGGCGAGCATTGAAAATGCTAACAAGCCAGGTATGTCAGATGAAGAACGATACAAAGAACTCCTGGAAGACAAAGCGAGCGCGGGCATGATTGACGGTGAAGTTTACCGTTCCGAAGACGGAGGAGAAACCTGGCAAAAAATAAGCCCTGATGGCCAAAGTATCGGTGGCGCTCCAGGTTATTATTACGGAAAAATCATTGTTGATCCCAATAACGATCAGGTGATCCATGTTTTAAGTGCCGCTTCCTGGGGAACTTACGATGGGGGCAAAACCTGGAAAAGGCGCCCTTTGCGCTTTGGTGGTGATGACCATACCTTGTGGATTGATCCTCGCGATTCAAACCATATTGTTGTTGGCTACGATCACGGTGTGGGCGTAACTTATGATGGCGGTCGCCATTGGCACCATCCCGATAACTTGCCGTTGGCTCAATGTTACGCCGTGGGATTTGACTTTTCTTATCCTTACCGGGTAGCAGTCGGGCTGCAGGACAATGGATCCCACATGGGACCCAGCACTAAACGAGATGGCAGCCCCATTCGCTTTGAAGATTGGCAATCCGTTGGTGGTGGGGACGGAATGTACAATGTGTTTGACTGGAAAACAAACCGTTTTCTTTATAATGAATACCAATTTGGGGCTCTCCAGAGAATCGATCTGGTTACTGGAGAAAGAAAATCTATTGCCTA
>DQWD01000257.1 GCA_011042725.1 Candidatus Aminicenantota bacterium
AGAGCAGCGGAATGAAAAGAGTGGCCGAAAATAGAGCAGCAGAAAGAAATTGAAAAGAGTAGTGGAAAAAAAGCAGAAAGATAGAGCAGCGGAAAGATATAAAGATATTAAGTAACATGATAATTTAATGCCCTTCCAGATGGGTAATTATTGCTGACAAATTTCCCGCTGGGCACGGGGACGCCTAAAGTTTCAGCTTCAACTACCTAGTAATTATTGCTGATAAATTACCCGGCGGGCAAAAAACTAAATTAAAGAAGATACCCAATTGACAAAGAGGCCCCTGATATTTTTAAATGATTACGAATAAACTGAAAGGAGAGCAGGCATGAGTTCTTTTCTTTCCCCCAGCACTCAGAATGAAATCAAAGAAAAAATATTTGAAGTACCCGATTTTCCCCAGCCTGGAGTGAATTTTAAAGACATTACTCCTTTGGTTCAATCCCCGTCAGTTTACAATTTGGTTATAGATAAAATTACCGAATGGGCCAAGCCCAAAAAACCTGACCTAATCGTGGGCATTGAATCCCGGGGCTTCTTATTTGCCGCTCCTCTAGCCAGAGATTTAAAGTTAGGCCTGGCCATCATCCGGAAAAAAGGAAAACTTCCTCGCGAAACAATCATGGTAAAAGCCCCTAATGAATATGCCCTGGAATATTTCGAGATGCACAAAGATGCGCTTCCATCCCCAGCCCGGGTGATTATCGTTGATGATTTGATTGCCACTGGTTCCTCCTCCATCAGTGCCATCGATTTGGTTAAAAAATTAGGGGGAACGGTGGCTGGCTTTGCGGCGGTTGTCGAACTCAGCTTCCTCAAAGGTCGAGAAGCTATTTTAAAGGCCCATCCCGATGTGGAAATCTTAGCTTTAGTGAATTATGAGGCCTGAAATGACGAGCTTTCTCAATCGATTTTTCCGCTTAGAGGAAGCAGGCACAACTTGGCCGCGGGAATTCCTGGGTGGCACAACCACTTTTATGACCATGAGCTATATTATTTTTGTCCAGCCCGTCATCCTTGCTTCGGTGGGGATGGACAAGGGTGCGGTCATGGTCGCCACCTGTATTTCCAGTGCGTTGGCCACTCTATTGATGGGGCTTTGGGCGCGTTATCCCATCGCCTTAGCCCCAGCTATGGGCCACAACATATTTTTTGCGGTGATTGTGTGTGGCACAATGGGGTATTCCTGGCAAGTGGCGTTGGGAGCGATTTTTATTTCCGGGATAGTATTTCTGCTTCTTTCCTTAGCCGGACTTTGGGAAGGATTAGTAGCCGCGGTCCCTGATTCCTTGAAAAATGCCATTGCCGTGGGGATTGGCTTACTCATTACCCTAGTTGGCTTGGAATATGGGGGATTGGTTGTTGATAGCCCCGGAGTATTAGTTGGCCTTGGTGATTTGACCAGTCGGCCAGTGATTTGTGTGCTAGCCGGCTTGGTGGTCACCTCCATTCTTCTAGCTCTTCGTGTCCCGGGAAGTATTCTAATTGGCATCGTCGTCACGGCTCTTGTCGGCCTTCCTTTGGGGGTGGTTAAGTATCATGGCGTTTTCAGCCCGCCCCCATCCTTAAAACCAACTCTTTTCCAGCTTGATATTGCCGGTGCCTGGCAATCGGGATTAATAACGGTTATTTTTGTCTTCTTTTTCCTGGATTTATTTGACACGGTGGGGACCCTTATCGGAGTTAGTGAGCCGGCCGGGTTTATTAAACAAGGCCGTCTTCCTCGAGCTAATCAGGCGATGTTGGCCGACGCTTTTGGTACCGTCAGCGGGGCCCTGCTTGGCACTTCAACCGTGACCAGTTATATTGAAAGTGCCACCGGCATTGCCCAGGGAGCCAGAACAGGATTAGCCAATATATTTACTTCTTTTTTCTTCTTGGTGGCGCTATTCTTTAGCCCCCTGGCTGAAATGTTTGGCGGAGAGTATATCGGTAATGGTCAAACTTTACATCCAGTGATCGCCCCACCCCTGATTATTGTCGGCTATTTAATGATGAAAGGCGTGGCTCGCATTCCTTGGGATGATATTACCGAGGCCATTCCGGCCTTTTTAACTTTGGTCATCATGCCCATGACCGTCAGTATTACCGAGGGAATTGCCTTTGGCTTTATTTCTTATTCATTGCTTAAGTTGTTGACCGGCCGCGGCAAGCAAGTTCATTGGGTGATCTATTTATTTACGGCCTTATTCATCGTGCGCTATCTGCTAAAATAATTCGGTGAAAGAAAACTGGGAAAACTGGAAAACTGGGGAGAAAACTGGGGACGCAATACATATTTACCCTATTTTTCAAACTAACTAAATGGGCAGTACAATAAATAACAGCTTTTGTCCCCAAGTGACGGGAATGAGCTACAACGTTAAGGCGAAGGAAAATGTCTCCGCTTCGGTCGAGATTTTTAAGGCCATTCCTTCACCGCCCTTCCCGGCGCCGGCGAAACTGTGCCCGATCCAATGATAAGATGAAATTTCATCCCAGCTTTCTCGGCCAAGGCGAACAGTAGTGATAGTGAGGAAAGAGAGTTCCTAGGAAAGGGAAAAAGGGGGACAAAATGATAGTTAAGCTAACCAAGAGGAGATTAGGGATTATCCTGGTGGTTTTAATTTTAGGTTCCTGTGCCCCGCCTTCCCGAATTAAAATGGAGCCTAGGGAGGCAAAATGGGTGCAAAAAATGTTAGCCCAAATGTCTCTTCAAGAGAAAGTTGCCCAGATGGTCTGCTGCCGGGTTAAGGGAAACTATCTTCACCGGGAAGTAGCGCTTAAAATATTTGAAAGTTCAATAACTTGTGTCAAAAACCAAGGAGGGCTTCTTCCCCTTGATAAAGAAAAATCTAAAATAGCTTTATGGACCTTGAGTAGCGACCCGGGGGGTTATTTTGCGGGCAGGGCCTTTATCCGCAGCGTGGGCGAAATTATCCAACCAGTGAGTCAGTTCCAGGCTGATGCCTTTACCGGGCAGGAATTCATTGATCAAGCTCTTAAAGAACTAGAAAAGGCCGAAGTGGTGGTTATTGGCCTTTTTTCCCGGCTTAGATCCGGCAAGGGAAGTGTTGACCTCCAACCAAGATTCATTGAATTGATCAAGAAATTGGCCCATCAACCTCAACCCGTGATTGCCATTTCTTTTGGTAGTCCTTATTTTTTGCAGCATTTTCCAGAAATTGATGTTTATATATGTGCTTATCGTTACGCTGATGAGGCACAGCAGGCAGCAGCTCGGGCTCTATTTGGTGAAATTCCTCTACAAGGCCGGCTTCCAGTGAGTATTCCTGGTTGTTTTCCAAGAGGACACGGGTTGCTTATCCCTCGCAAGAATTGAATATTAAACAAACTTCAAGTTTTTGCCTAAGAAGACCTAAGAAGACCTAAGAAAGCCTAAGAAGGCCGAAGAAGAGCTAAGAAGGCTTAAGAAGGGCTTTAGAGGGGCTTTGTTTGACAGCAGGAGAAAAATTAAGTAATTTAGTTTTGAAAAAAATGTGGGGCACGCCGGAAAAAGGAGAAAGTAATGACCGATTTTTTTCAAAATGGCATAATTGCCACTTTCCATAAATTGGGAGAACCAGATCTTAAGTATCTGGAATCCGAGCTTAGAGAGTTTTCCCAAATTAGGCCGATAGCCTTGGTTCTTCCTTCCTTGTACCGGGAATATGCCAGTGGGGCTTTGCCCAAAATCATGCAAGTTTTAGCCAAGGTCAAATATTTAAACGAGATAATCTTATGTCTGGACAAAGCCAATGCAGACCAGTTTCGGGAGGTTACTCAAGCTTTTAGATCTATCAAAAAGCTAACCATCATTTGGAACGATGGCCCGGGGATGAAAAAATTATATAACCATTTAGAGGAACATAATTTATCGCCGGGCAAAGAAGGCAAAGGTCGAGCCGTGTGGATTGCTCTAGGCTATGTTTTGGCTCGTCGCAAAAGCAGAGTTATTGTGATGCATGATTGTGATATTGTTAATTATAACCGGCTGATGTTAGCGCGATTGTGTTATCCGGTGACTTCCCCCCATTCGGAATATGAATTTTGTAAAGGCTATTACAGTCGAGTGACAAATCGTCTCTATGGACGAGCGACGCGCTTATTTTTTACTCCCTTTGTTCGCTCTCTCCAACGGATTCTAGGCTATCTTCCCTTTCTGGTTTACATGGATAGCTTTCGTTATCCCTTGGCTGGAGAGATAGCTTTACGGCGAGATCTGGCGATGGCCATTAGAGTTCCCAGCGATTGGGGGCTGGAAGTAGGAACTTTGGCCGAAGTTTACCGGAACATGGCTTTGAACCGCATCTGCCAAGTGGATATTGCTGATTCTTATGAACACAAACATCAACCTCTCTCGGCTGATAATCCGCAGCGGGGAGTGTTGAAAATGATTATTGATATTGCCAAGTCCATTTTTCGTAATTTAGCTCTAGAGGGAGTTCAATTTTCGGAAGGATTTTTCAAAACTTTGGGCAATATTTACCTTAAGGAAGCTCAAGAGGCGGTTATTCGTTATGAAAATGATGCTGCTATTAACGGCTTGAGCTTTGATCGCCACTCGGAAATGTTATGTGTTGAGGCTTTTGCCGAGGGCATTCAAATTGCCGGGGAGGTGTTTTGGAAAGACCCTTCGGCGTCTCCTTTAATTCCTAACTGGCATCGGGTGACAGGGGCCATGCCCGATTTTTTTGACCAACTGCTAAAGGCGGTGGCTGACGACAATAATAAAAAGCAAAAGTAAGTGAGCCGTACGTAGAAAATACTGAGGGCCGCGGCACGGTGGTGACCAACGACAATAGTAATAAAGGTTGGAAATGGTGAGAAAGAGAAAATTCATCTGCCGTCCTGATTATTAAAGGGCAAAAAAAAGGGCAAAAATAATTTAAAGAGCAAAAGAAAATTTATAATTTAGTGAGAAAAAATAATGATTTTACCTAAGAAAGTTGTTTTAGGGTTTTTTTTCTTAATTATTATTGGCGTTGTGTTTATATTGGTTGTGTGGCCGCTTCTCTCGCCAGACAAGGGAGAGGAGAGCAGCTCCAGCGATAGTTCTTCTCCCCAGGCGGCGCCGGCGAGTATTCCGGTTCTGGTTAAAGTTGTTGAAGCTCAAAGGGGGCAATTAATTATCAGCT
>DQWD01000311.1 GCA_011042725.1 Candidatus Aminicenantota bacterium
CTTTAATTGATGAGGTTCGAAAATTTTGATTTTATAGCGAAAAGAGAGAAAATTAAGTGGCAACTAGGATCAAGGAATTTTTTTCCTGAAAAAAGAAAAGGCCTGGTTGCTGGAGAGATTATAAAGTAAATTAATCAAGATTAAAATTTGCTAGGTAGGCTACCACGAATATAAGAGGGGAAAAAGTATGTGATTCGCCGGGATGGAGAATTGGATTGGAGATCTTAATCTCTTTTTTCTCAAAAACCAAGAGATAATAAAGACGATTTATTCTCCCCCGCAAAGTGATTAATAATTTTTCCAAGAAGAAAAGATTCAATTTTTTAGGGAGATAAAAATGAAACCGCGGGTAATAATTGTCGAAGATGAAGGGCTTGTAGCCATGGATCTAGCGGGCCGCTTGGAAGATTTAGGCTATAAAGTTGAAGGAATTGCCCATTCCGGCAAGGAAGCCCTGAGATTGGCTGAAATGACCTTACCCGAAATAGTAGTGATGGATATTGGTTTACCTGGGGAGATTGATGGGCTGACGGCTGCTAGATTAATAAAGGAGAAATTTAAAACGGAAATAATTATTTTGACTGGTTACACGCGGGAAAAGATAAAAAGTCAACTGGATGCTATCGAGCCCTTGGGAATATTGACTAAGCCGTTTGACGATCAAGACTTAGTGAGAGTTTTAAAAAAGTTCAATCAAGAGCCTAAATTAAAATTGTAATCGAGCATTGTTTTTTTATTGAAATTAACAGGGAGGAAGCTTGTGAGAAGACAAAAATTAAGGTTAACCTTAGGGATATGTGTCATTTTATTGTGTTTTTTCCCCCTTAAAGCTATTGATGTTCATGATACTAAACTCCTTTCGCAGCCGGCCATAACTCAGGGAAAAATTGCCTTTGTCTACGCTAATGATATCTGGATCTGTAATTGGCAGGGGAAGAATGTTTTTCGTCTTACTTCTCATCCCGGGGTTGAGTCGAATCCTGTGTTCTCTCCCGATGGCCAGTGGGTGGCTTTCAGTGGAGAGTATGACGGTAATACTGATGTTTATCTTGTTCCCGTGGAAGGGGGTATTCCCAAGAGATTGACTTGGCATCCCGGTGCCGATATTGTTCGTGGATTCACCCCTGATAGCCGAAAAGTGATTTTTATTTCCACTCGCAATTCTTTTACTTATGCTCATAATAAACTTTTTACCATCTCGATTAAGGGAGGAATGCCGGAAGAATTGCCCTTGCCTTATGTCTATAAGGCGAGTTTTTCGCCGGATGGTCAGAAAATGGCTTATGTTCCCTTAAGGGAAGCTTTCCATCAATGGAAGCATTACCGGGGAGGTACGGTCTCCACGATCTGGATAATTAAATTGAGTGATCTTTCCGTCCAGAAAATTCCTCAACCCGAAGGGAGATGTAACGATACAGATCCGATGTGGATTGGCGATAAGATCTATTTTCGTTCTGACCGAGCCGGAGAATTTAATTTATTTGTCTATGATCTCTCAACCGAAAAGATTATGCAATTAACCCATTTTGACGATTTTCCTGTCTTAAGTGTTGCGGCCGGAGCCGGGAAAATAATTTTTGAACGAGAAGGTCATCTCTTCCTTTATGACTTGGCTACTAACAAGTCCGAAAGATTAGTTATTGGCGTCGCTGCCGATTTGCTCGAGTTGCGGCCTCGTTATGCCCAAGGTGAAAAATTCATTCGCAGTAGTGCCATTTCTCCCACAGGCGCCCGGGCGGTTCTTGGCTTCAGGGGGGAGATTGTCACTCTTCCTGCCAAAAAGGGTGATTTTCGGAATTTAACCAATTCTCCGGGGGCGCATGATCGCTATCCCGTATGGTCCCCAGATGGCTCTCAAATTGCCTTTTTTTCTGATGCCTCGGGTGAATATCAACTCTATGTAATTTCTCAAGATGGGCAGGGCCCAGTTAAAAAGTTTTCTCTTCCCGGGGCTGGTTTTTATGATTCACTTGCTTGGTCCCCGGATAGTAAAAAACTTACTTTTGCTGATAATTCTTGGAGCTTGTTTTGGATCGATCTGGAGACGGGGAAAGTAAAGAAAATCGCCTCGGAATATTTATACGGCCCCTCCGAATACAAGTCGATTAGGGGAGTCTGGTCGCCTGATTCTCGATGGATCGTTTATACTCTTAATACTAAAGCTTATATTCAAAAAGTTTATGTTTATTCCCTGGAGCAGGATAAATCTTTTCCCATTACCGACGGATTAAGCGAAGTTAGCGAACCTGTTTTTGATCCCTCTGGCCATTATCTTTATTTCTTTGCTTCTACTGATGCCGGCCCCGTGAAACACTGGTTTGCCATGTCCAATGCTGACCTGCGCATGACTAAGGCCATTTATTTGGCGGTGCTTAGAAAAGACCTGCCTTCTCCTTTGGCGAAAGAAAGTGATGAGGAAAAACTGGAAGGGAAAGAGGAGAAAAAGGGCCAAGAAGAAAAAGAACAGGAATCTTCTTCAAAGCCTAAAGAAGAAGTAGTCACCATCGATTTTGAGGGCTTGAATCAGCGGATCGTGGCTCTCCCCATTCCGGTGGGAAGTTACTTTAATCTTCAGGTAGCTGGAGAAGGCCAGGTTTATTTCCTGGAAATTTCTGCTTCAGCCCGGGGGCCATCCCGACCAGGGGCTAAATTACATTATTTTGACCTGAAAGTTCGCCAAGATAAGGTGCTGGCCGAAGGTCTTTATAGTTTTTCTCTTTCCGCCAATGGGAAAAAATTGCTTTATAGGGCCCGGAATCAATTGGGAATTGTGGCGACTGGCCAAAAATTTCGCCCTGGAGAGGGGAAGTTAAATACCGAATCGATTAAGATAAAAATTAATCCCCAAGAAGAATGGCGCCAAATCTTTTTTGAGGCCTGGCGGATCAATCGTGATTACTTTTATGATCCTTACTTTCATGGAATTGATTGGCCGGCCATGAAAGATAAATACGCTGTTTTCCTTGATCATTTAGCTTGTCGTAATGATTTAAACCGGGTTATCCAGTGGATGTGCAGTGAATTGGGAGTTGGCCATCATCGAGTATCGGGGGGAGATACGCTTGCTCGAACGGAAAGAATCCCTGGGGGATTACTCGGTGCCGACTTTGAAGTAGATCATGGTCGCTACCGGTTCAAGAAAGTCTTTGGAGGTCTCAACTGGAATCCAGAACTTCGATCTCCTTTAACTGAACCAGGAGTTAATGTTCGAGCCGGTGAGTACTTATTGGCTGTCGAGGGTAAAGAACTTATCCCACCCGATAACATTTATAGGTACTTTGAAAATACCGCCGGAAAAATTGTTGAAATCACCGTCGGTCCTTTTCCCGATGGAAAAGAGGCTCGGCAAGTGTTAGTAGTTCCTCTTGCCAACGAGTATTCCCTAAGAAACCGGGATTGGGTGGAGGCTAATATTAGAAAAGTTGACGAAGCTACTGGGGGGCGAGTTGCTTATGTTTATGTCCCCAATACGGCTGGTTTGGGTTATACTTATTTTAAGCGTTATTTTTTCCCTCAATCGCATAAAGAAGCCATAATTGTGGATGAACGATTCAATGGGGGAGGTCAAGTGGCGGATTATTATATTGATATTCTTCGTCGACCTTTTGTTTGCATGTGGGCCATGCGTTATGGGGCTGATTTGAAGACGCCGAGTGCTTCCATCCAGGGGCCGAAAGTGATGCTAATTAATGAATCGGCCGGCAGTGGCGGAGATCTCCTGCCCTGGATGTTTCGAAAATTTAAATTGGGCAAACTTATTGGCAAGAGAACTTGGGGAGGATTGGTCGGCATTTTGGGTTTCCCCGTGCTGATGGATGGAGGTTATGTCACAGCTCCCAACTTGGCCATTTGGACTGAGGATGGCTGGGTTGTCGAAAATGAGGGAGTGCCCCCTGATATCGAAGTAGAACAATGGCCAGCCTTGGTTGCTCAAGGCCGTGATCCCCAATTAGAAAAGGCCATTGAAGTTGTCCTGGAAGAGTTGAAGAAGAATCCACCTCCCCAATTGAAACGGCCACCTTACAAAAAGATTAACCGCTAGAGCATTATTTAAAGTAAAGCCCTAGGTTTTGCTGTTTTCAGCCAGAATTAGTTTCTCTTCTGGCCGCTGGACCTAAACATTTATCCTGGGCGAGGGGCAATTTTGAAAGAGAAAGGAAGTAGTGGTTCGAGAAGACTTAAAGTTAATGTTTTTGCGGGAAGTCACTCTGGGCGGGATAAAGGGCGTGCTTGATACTTAGCTTCTTTTCTTGGCTCAAGTCGAGGTACCGGGTGGGCCCGGGAGGATGAATAATTTCAACCACGGGTTTGGCCGGAAATTGAGAATTGATTTTAGTTACTTGGGCTATCCATCCATTGGATAGCTTAATTCGGCAACCAAGGGGCCAATAACCAATTATTTCAACGAATTTTTCTAGGATAAAAGGATCATATTTTTTCCCCTTTTCGTGGAGAAGCTTAGAGATGGCTTTAGAGGGAGCAAACTTGTTGTGGACTAATTGGTCATGAATGAGGGAGTCGTAAGCATCACTGATAGCCACGATTTGGGAGGCGGGGTGGGGCGGTCTTAACTGGGGTCGGTCAGGATAAGCTTGGAGGTTGTAAGGAAGATGAGATTCGAAAGCAATAACTAGAGGAAGAGGACCAAGTTCCGAAAGATAAGGAATTAACAGGCTGGCTCCATAGTAAGCAGGGAGAAGATCAGGGGGGAGAACGGAGAAATTCTTGTGTTTGGAGAGGAGTTTCTTTTCCACCAGCAAAGCCAGATCATGAAAAAGGGCTCCAACACCAAGGTCAATTAAGACTTTTTTGGGCCATCCTAATTGGGAGCCGATGTACATACTGAGCACAGCGACATTAATTACATGGGGGGTGGAGGAGGGGGTTTCTTGATTAGAACGAGATGGAGAGATTAAATCAAGATAATTACCCGAAAAACTTTCCAAAAGCGTAAGGGCGGTAAATTGGAGGTCGACCATCTTCAGTTCTTGCTTGATCATGATTTTTTCGAAACCAGATGTGGCCAAATGAAGGGCAGCTTCATATCGGGAATCAAATTTCGCCTTTTTTTCCATTGGAGATAAAGATGAGGTGAAGGAAGCTTTA
>DQWD01000059.1 GCA_011042725.1 Candidatus Aminicenantota bacterium
AAAAAACTGTGGACACAATACCTATTTACCTGTTTTTTCAGGTTAAAAACTTGGAACATAACATCCCAGATGGTTAATTTGTCCTTTTCTTTGAAATATTGGACCACTTCCAATTAACCTGATCTATTCATAAATTGTAAATAAACAAGAAAAAATGATTCAAAAACAGCATATCACCGCCTTGTCCGCCGTCGGGAAAAAAGAAGGCCGCTGTTGCTGTGAGACCCAGCATTTTGGTTATGATCTACCACGTCTTGAAGTACAATATGTCCTAACGAGAGCTCGGACCTGACTATTTTGATCGAGTGAACATCGTCTCCGTTAAGATTCATTTTGTTAAACGCTTGAAAAGCCTAGGATATCAAGTTTCCATCCAACTTTCTTATGCAACGCTTCTACAACGGCTTAGTGAATGGCCCATTTTCTAGGTAATTATTCAGGTTAGTACTCAAAAAATAAACAATAAGACAAAATAGAATTAAATGTGTAAAATTAGAAGTAACAAATTCAAAAGCAAAAAAATAAAAAAATTAAGGAGGAAACTTATGCCTGCCAAAGAAATAATGCCAGGCATTTATGCTGTGGGAGCCATTGATTGGGACCGCAGGCTTTTTGACGAACTAATCCCTCTTCCCGAGGGGACAAGCTACAATGCTTACCTTATCCAAGGCTTTGAAAAAACAGCCCTAATCGATTCCGTTGACCCCACTAAAGAGTCCGACCTCTTCGAAAATCTAAAAAAATTAAACATCGAGAAAATAGACTACCTGGTAGCCCACCATGCCGAACAGGATCACTCCGGCACAATTCCCGCCATCCTTAAAGCGTACCCGATGGCTAAAGTCGTCACCAACGAAAAAGGCCAGGAATTTTTAAGCTCACTCCTTCTTATCTCTCCAGACAAATTTAAAGTTATCTCAGATGGCGAAGAACTTTCCCTGGGTAATAAAACCCTTAAATTCTTATTTACTCCCTGGGTCCATTGGCCAGAAACACTGGTGACTTACCTCGTGGAAGATAAAATTCTTTTTAGCTGTGACTTTTTCGGCTCTCATCTGGCAACCTCCGAATTTTACGCCCAAGAAGGTGAACTACTTCTTGAGAGCGCCAAGCGATACTATGCTGAAATCATGATGCCTTTCCGCATAATTATCAGAAAGAACCTCGATAAGATAAAACCACTAGACATAGCCATGATTGCCCCCAGTCATGGTCCAATTTACAAAAATCCAAGCTTCATAATTGAAGCCTACCACGAATGGACATCCGACCATGTTAAAAACGAGGTTGTCCTCCCCTTCGTTTCGATGCACGGTAGCACCGAGAAGATGGTCAGGCATTTTATCCAACTTCTTATCGAGCGAAATATCGAGGTCAAGCCTTTTAATCTTCCTCGATCTGATATCGGCGAGCTCGCCATGGCTCTAGTTGATGCCGCCACCGTAGTTCTAGGAACGCCGATGGTTCTAACCGGCCCTCATCCTCAAGCAGTCTACGCCACCTACCTCCTTAACATCCTCCGGCCCAAAACTAAATTCATCTCGATTATCGGCTCATTTGGCTGGGGAGGCAAATTTATTGAAGATATTAAAGGGCTTTTAACCAACATTAAAGCTGAGCTTCTCGAGCCTGTCGTCGCTCGAGGATACCCCAAAGAAGATGACTTCCAGGCCCTTGAGAGACTCGCCAACGAAATAGCCAAAAAACATCAGGAGTTATGAAGCCAATAATTTTAGACCGTATTGCCAGATTAAAGATAACCTCTCCTACTTCGGCACGTCCCGTCTTTCCTGTACAAACAAGGCTGTAGTTAGATTCAGCAATATGCCCGCCGGTGCCTCCTTCAGGCGAGGACATGGTATTCTTAAAGTCAGAAGACATAATTGCATTCATACCTCTCCAAACCGAACGTCTGATAATAACGGCTCCAACCAGAGCGATTATTTTAAAACGGCGATACATAGACATAGATTTTTCCCTTTTATTTATAATTCCTATATATATAAAGAGAAAAAGCAACACTACATCTACTTGGAC
Source organism: Candidatus Aminicenantota bacterium (assembly GCA_011042725.1). GTDB lineage: Bacteria > Acidobacteriota > Aminicenantia > Aminicenantales > Aminicenantaceae > JdFR-80. The sequence goes on from DQWD01000059.1 coordinate 2,038, forward strand.
AAATATACTCCAACTAATAAAGTGAAGGATTATTGTATTCGATATCAGTAATTTCCAATCTTATATAGGGAAAATCTCCTGAGCTTAGATTCCCCACTCCTTCCCCCTAAACCGGTAGCTGGAAACCGTTTATCTCACCGTATTGGCTGATCGGAGTTGACCATGTCTCTAAGGAATATCTCCCGTTTAAAGTAAAATATGCCTGAAAAAGCCTTTTTGCTATGCTGGCTGAAAATTTGTTTTTTTGTTTATGATTTTCCCTTATAATCCCCAATTTTCACGCCGTTTCTATCTTAGTCGATATTTTTTAATAGAAATACATGTAACTTCTTCAGCAAAACCTGAATCTCCGTTTTCAAAGAAATAATATTTTCCATCCTTCTCTGTTTATAAAAGATCATTACAAAAATATGTTTTCAAGTGAGCAAAACTTTGAGAATCAAAGAAATTTAGGGCAAATTTCTTTTTCAAATTTCTTTTTTGTTAGGATCAGCAGTCCGTATCTGATCGAACGATTAGATATTGTTCATTGACCAAGAAATTTTCAACCCTGGTGTCAATGGTCATTGAATTTTGACCCATTTTGGTCATTGAAAATTTACCCACCCTTTAAAATTTTTCATGAGAGTTGTCCAACAATGTGATTGCAAGGATTGCCTATGATGGTCAATACCCATATAATTCATCACTGTGCACCTCCTGAATTTAGATTTTGATTTTCCCCGGGTAGTCTATCACACCATTGACTACCCGGGGAGGTGCATCATTTCATCATGTTACCTATCAATTCTCCACCCCGCGCGTGAGCATGCAGCCGAGACTCGATCTGCTAAGCATGTTTATAGGCACAAGTATTTGAAAACCAGACAGGTCATAACCACTATTTAGATTTACATAACAGACACAATCATAAGGATACAACTCAAGAGTTGTTAAATGAGAAGGCCACAGGGAAATTGAACAAGGAAAAGACATACAAAAAAGCTCTTTTTCTGGAGTATTTCACGGTTGGATATAATGTCATCGAGGCAGCAGTCTCGATTGCCTTCGGTCACATCGCCAAAAGCATTGCCTTGATTGGCTTTGGCCTGGACAGCGTGGTTGAATCTCTATCTGGGATGATTCTAATCTGGCGTTTGCGCAAACATGGAAAAGTATCAGAGGAGGAAGAAGAAGCCGTCGAGAGAAAGGCAACAAAATTTGTGGCGTTGACTTTTTTTATCCTTGGCCTCTATGTCCTTTTCCATTCTGTAAAGAAGCTAATCGAAAAGGAGATTCCCAATCCCTCACTTCCTGGTATCATCATCGCCATCGTTTCAATTGTTGTCATGCCGCTGCTGAGCTGGCAGAAATTCAAAGCCGCAAAGCAGATCCAGAGCCAGGCCTTGGTGGCAGATAGCAAAGAAACCTTGGCGTGTTTTTTTCTTTCTGTAGCCCTCCTCATTGGGCTTCTATCTAACTACGTCTTTGATTTCTGGCAAGCAGATCCGATCGTAGGTCTGATTATCGTGGTTTTCCTGTTTCGCGAAGGGTGGGAAAACTGGCGGGGTGAAGGCTGAAAAACTAAGCCTGTTAAATTTTAATTGTAAAACAGGAAAACAAACACTTACTATGGCGGTATCAATATTTACAAAAAATAGAATTTTACGAAAAAATAGGTAAATATGTATTATGTCCCCAGTTTTAACACATTTTATAATTTTCCAGAGGAGGAAGAGGGAAAAATTGGGGCTCGAGAGATCATTCGACCAGCGCAGCCGAGAAAGAATTTCTTATCCCTAGCAAAACTAGGTGTAGCTTCTTTTTAAAGCTTGTGTTTTATGAGCACCAGCAATATTCGAATGATACAGTACCAAGATCTACTTTAACACACTTCCAACTTTGTCCTTCAGAACATTCTTTGCCGCTTGAGTCTCCTATGGGAGTAATCATTCCAGGCGATCCACCAGCCATCTTCAACTTTCTGAATGTTTTTGTCCTAGTGTCAATAGTATTGAGGAAGTTATTTATTTCTGGCATCTTACTCTTGGCTATCCGAGACTTAAAAAATTCTTTTTGCTTAGCCGTCAAAATGAAATGTTGGTTGATGAAGCTCTCTAGGTTTGACTTGGCTTCCTGTATATATTTTTCAAATTCAGGTTTTGACCAATTTTCTTGATAAAATTTGTTTAGATTTTCCACCGTTAAGAGTGGTTTCATTACCGTTGGCTTTGTAGGCACTCTTTTTATTTGTTGGTTAACTTGTTGTTTAATTGCTTGAGCCCAGGCTTCTTCAGCACCAGCAATTGTTAAACATCCCATTACCAGAGCTCCCTTGGCTGCATCGGCCATAAATTCCCTTCGAGTTATGCCTTTTTTCTTTTTTTTACTCATACCTTTCCCTCCCTTAATAGAGAATTTTGATATCTGCTTATCATTACAAATATATATTGTCAAATAAATTTTCAAATGGACTGTCAATAGGCACTGAAAAATGACCCCCCCTTGTTAATTTTATTCATGAGAGTTGTGCCTCTCTTTGCTTGACTAAACCGGCTTTAACCTTTTCTTTAAGCCGGTAAGAATTCCCCTTGATATTGATAGTGGTTGAGTGATGAAGCAGTCGATCAAGAATAGCTGTAGCAATAACCGGATCACCAAAAATTTCATTCCATTGGGAGAAACTGCGGTTGGAGGTAAGGATCATGGCGCCTTTCTCATAACGGCGAGAGACAAGCTGGAAGAAAAGATGAGCGCCGTGACGGTCAATAGGAATGTAACCGATCTCATCAACAATAAGGAGTTTGGGCTGACAATAGAACTTCAGCCGCTCTTCAATGCGATTTTCAGCGTAGGCTCAGGTGAGGTTGGCGATAAGGGGCAGGGCTTGGGTAAAGTAAGTGCGATAACCTTCGGTGACGGCCTTTATTCCCAGGGCCACGGCCAGGTGAGTTTTTCCCACTCCTGGCGGGCCAAGGAAGATGACATTCTCTCCGTTAGCGATAAAACGGCAGGTAGCCAAATCTTTGATTCGTTTTTTATCAATGGAGGGTTGGAAGGAAAAATCAAAGCTTTCTAGCGTCTTGAT
>DQWD01000146.1 GCA_011042725.1 Candidatus Aminicenantota bacterium
ACATTTTCCTTTGCCTTAACGTAGTAACTCATTCCCGTCACTTAGGGACAAAAGCTATTATTTATTGTATTGCCCATTTAGTTAGTTTAAAAAATAGGGTAAATATGTATTGTGTCTCCAGTTTTCTGTGTCTCCAGTTTTCTCTTGCCCAGTTTTCTTGTCACTTAGGGACAAAAGCTAGTTTTTAATAAAAATAAAGGAGGCAAGAATGAGTGAAAATGAGTTTTTTAGAACTCCAAAAAAGCTGATTATCACCTCCATCATGCTCCTCTTCACATCTGCCGTGATATTTCCCGGTGAAGTAAATATGGCTCAAATTTTCAGTTCCTTTCATTATCGTTCGATTGGGCCCACCCGGCAGGGCGGGAGGATTTCTGATTTTGCCGTTCCCCGCCAACAACCTTACACTTTCTATGTGGCGGCAGGCAGTGGTGGAGTTTGGAAGACCACTGATAATGGTACTACTTTCCATCCCATTTTTGACGAGCAAGGTGTTATTTCTATTGGTGATATTGCTGTTGCCCCTTCAGATCCCGAGGTGATTTGGGTTGGAACTGGGGAGGCTAGCCTCCGTAATTGTACCTACTATGGAGACGGGGTTTACAAGTCAGTGGATGGAGGACGGACTTGGATCAATACGGGCCTCAAAGAGTCGCATCATATCGGCAGAATTGTCATTCATCCGCAGAATCCCGACATCGTTTATGTTGCTGCCCAGGGTCATCTTTACACTCCTAATCCGGAACGAGGCTTGTATAAAACTACCGATGGCGGTAAAACCTGGCAGAAAGTTCTCGAAGTTGTTGTTGATGGGCGCCATATCGGAGTCACCGATGTTTGTTTAAATCCACTTAATCCAGAAATTGTTTATGCCGCCGCCTATGACCGGCAGCGGTTTCCCTGGTCTTTTCGAACCGCTGGGCCCGGTTCCGGCATCTATAAATCAAGCGATGGAGGGAAGACTTGGAAAAAGATGGTTAAGGGATTACCTCAAGGATTGCTAGGTAGAATCGGTTTGGCTATCTATCCACGACGCCCGGAGATTATTTATGCCACGATTGACAATGCCAATTCGCCAGGAGTACCTTATAAGCAGCGTTTTCAAGAATTGTTCGCCGGCCTTCCTCCAGCCAAGCCAACCATTGGCCATGAAATTTACCGTAGTGACGACGGAGGAGAAACTTGGCGGAAAGTAAGCCCAGAAGGAAAAAGTATTGGTAATCGTTCTAACTATTATGGGCAGATTCGAGTTGATCCTAACGATGAAAATCATGTCTATGTGTTGAGCACGCGGGTTGACGAATCCCGAGATGGAGGTCGAACCTGGAGGAGGGCTTTTCGGTATGGAGGAGATAATCATGCGCTTTGGATTGATCCAGCCAACAGTAATCATCTTCTTCTTGGCTATGATTATGGGATGGCCATCTCCTATGATGGCGGCCAGAATTGGTATCACCCTGATAATCTCCCCTTGGCTCAACTGTATGCCATCGGCATTGATATGGATTATCCCTACAACGTTTATGGTGGCATGCAGGATTTTGGTACTTGGAAAGGGCCCAGTACTAAAAAAGGTAGATTTCCCATTAGATTTGAAGATTGGGAACATATGCTGGGAGGCGATGGCTTTTATTGTCAATGTGACCCAACCGATAGCCGGTGGCTCTACGCCGAAGCGCAGTTTGGTGAGCTAGTTCGTATCGACCAGAAAACGGGTTTGCGGGAAGAGATTGCTTACCGAGGGGAGGAGAAACTTCGTTTCAATTGGTGTGCCCCTTTTCTTATCTCACCACACGATCCTCAAGTCCTTTACCATGGAGCTAATGTTGTCCTTCGTTCTTCGAATCGAGGTGAGAGCTGGCAGATAATTAGCCCGGACTTGACAAGTAACGATCCGGCCAAACTTAAGGGGGTCGGAGCAGTTCAATTTTGTACGATTACAACGCTTGATGAATCTCCCCTGCAAGAAGGATTGATTTGGGTAGGGACCGACGATGGCCGTTTATGGCTTACCCGGGATAGAGGAGAGAATTGGACGAGATTAGATAAAAACATCCCCCAATATCCAGGTTATTGGGTCACTCGAGTAGTGGCCTCGTATCATCACTTAGGAACGGCTTATGTTACTTTAACTGGATTCTATGGGGATGATTTCCGTCCTTTGGTTTATAAAACAACTGACTTTGGCCAAACCTGGTGCAAAATTACCCAAGGTCTTCCCGATGAAGGTTCGGCCAACGTTATTCGCGAAGATCGGAAAAATCCTTATTTGCTTTTTCTGGGCACGGATAAAGGAGTTTATGTCAGCTTAAATGGTGGTGAAAAATGGGAGGAAATGAGTAATAATTTACCCACTGTTCCCGTTCATGATTTAGTCATTCATCCCCGGGAAAATGATCTGGTAGTTGGTACTCATGGTCGCGGATTTTACCTTACGGATATCTCCCCGTTACAGGAATTAACCCCGGAAGTTTTCCAGCAAGAGGTCCATTTGTTTGATGTCGAACCTAAAGTTCAATGGGTGATGCCCCACCAGAAGGCAGTAGCTGCTCAAAATTATTCCGGAGAAAATGAAATTCACGGAGTGGTAATTAATTACTATCTGAAAGAAGCCAAGTCGGAGAAGGTCAAGATTCTAATCTATGATGGAACCCGCACCATAAATGAACTTAACGGGCCTAGCCAAGCAGGCTTGAATCGGGTTGTTTGGTGGATGACTCGCCGGGAGAAAAGATCTCCGGCGGAGATAATTGAATGGGAAAAAGAACAAGAAATGTTGCGCCAGGAAGAAGAGTTTTTTGATTATTACGATACCGTGGAATATTATGGGCCTACTTCGGAAGAAGTTGACCGATGGGGACGCTCCCTACGTACTCGAGTCCATCATCCCCCTGGATTAACCCAAAGAGACTATAAGTATTTTCGGGTTAAGCCGGGTGAATATCGAGTTGTCTTGAAAGTGGGTTCGCGACAGGTAGCCAAAAAATCCGTTATTTTACCCGATTATTGGTACGATGATTAGCGAGGGAGCTTTTTTCTCTGGTTGTTTTACCTCTTGCTATTTAGCTTAACCTGTTTTTTTGTTCATGATTTATTTCTACTTGTGCCAGCGACGGCCGTTATCAATCGGAGTTGGGGGTGGGAATTTACCTTCTCTTGTGGCGGCATTATATGCAAAAGCAGCTAGAATCGTGGCGGCTTGCATCAGGTCTTCGGGAACCAAGCGGTCGTAGACATCCATATTGGTGTGAAAAGTTTTCGTAAAGAATTCTAGATCATCTTGAATAAATTGGAACCCCGGTAAACCACATTTCAGGAAGGACATGTGATCTGTTCCTCCTGTGTTCCCGGGGACAAGGTAAGTCATCCCGAGGTCGTGAAATGGTTTCATCCAAGCTTCGAAAATTGGCCGAGCCAAGTCATTTCCCTGGAGATAGATACCGCGGAATCGTCCATACCAGTCAACATTAAAATAAACGTAGAATTTGTCATATTCTGGTAATTTGATTTTCTTTTGCCAGTCGTAAAAGTGTTGGCCAACATAGCCTAGAGAACCGAGATGCCCACATTCTTCGGCTCCCCACAGGGCAGCTCGAATAGTACGGCGCGGTTTGGCGTCGATGGCTTTCAGGATGCGCATGGCTTCCATAACAACTGCTGACCCCGCGGCATTATCGGTGGCTCCGGTACCGGCTGATTTGGCATCCAGGTGAGCTCCAATCATCACTATCTCGTCCTGGAGGTCACTTCCGGGAAGTTCGGCAATTAGGTTGTAGTCTTTTAGATCATCGTTGTAGAATTCATTCCTGATTTCCACATCCATTTTGACTTCGTGCCCCATTTCCATTAATCGCATCAAGCGGTTGTAATGTTCAGCAGCCATCACCAAGTGAGGTAGCGGAATTGGGTCATCAGGAGTAATTGGCTGACGGTCGTTGACGCGAACCGTGCCCTTGTCCATCGTGTCGGCTCCCATTCCGGGCTCAACTAGTACAACTGCTCCTTCTCGGCGGAAAAACTCTTCTATTTTTTCCTCAGATAAAATTCTTTTTTTTAGTTTTGATTCTCCCGAGAGGAGCTTATCCATCGTTTCCCGCGGAACAGAAATCATTTCGGGTGACTTAATGATTTGCAGGGAAGCCATATCTTCCAATTCTTCCTGGGAAAGGCGGACTGCATCTGGCTTAAAGTTTAATTTAAGTTTTCGTTTCGGCTTCAGTAAAATAATTTTTCCTTTTAATCGACCTCGATATTGATTTAAATCATTCGGGGTATAGAGTTCATTCGTGTTGACATAAACGGTCGATGCTTTAATTCTCCCTTTTGTTCCAGCGGTCCAGGCCAGAGGATAAGCAATAATCGGCATGTAACGAGGACTTATCATGTGAACGGAGGTGAACTGATTTTCCCAGCCTAAACCTATCTTTCCCCACGGTTCAATGGCGACTTTTTCAATGCCCCAGCTCTTGAATTTTTTAACTGCCCAGTGGAGGGCCTCATTATAAGAGGGGGAATGGGCTACTCGTGGTCCGTATAAATCAGTCAGATATTGAGCTACTTTCATTACTTGTGAATGTTTTAAACCTTCGGTGCGAATCTTGACTATTACCTGATAGTCAATTTTTTCGGTGGCCTTGACGATGAAAATACAACTTGAAATAAGAACCATAATCGAAATGGACTTCAAAATTGCCAATTTACTTTTCATGAGTCACTCCTTTTTAGAGAGATTAGTTAATTTAGTCATCTTTATTGGGTTTTAATTTTGGACTAACTTTTTTATTTTATTCATCCCGGGTAATTATTTTAACTTTAATTTAGTTTTAGGCTTTGTCCCCAAGTGACGGGAAACAAAATCGAGCGAAAAGCGAAGGAAAAGGTCGGAGCCACATTGAAGATTTAGCCTTCCGGAACCGTCCTTGGAGGGAACCCGACCGCCTCGGGCACCGAGCGCCTATTGAGCACGGTCCGTTTAGAGTTTTGAAACTCATCTTAACCGTGAATAAAGTCCAA
>DQWD01000127.1 GCA_011042725.1 Candidatus Aminicenantota bacterium
AATCGCCTCGAAAATACTCGAATAACGACCTCCTTGGGTTGACCAAGCCATGGCCATCAGCATGACTACCACGGCACTAATTCTACCGATTTGGACCCTTTTTTCATCTGAAATTGTTGGTTTGAGGCGCTTGACAATATCAACAGCCACTAAAGTGGCCGAACTATTAAGGGCAGCAGCAATGGTGCTCATTAATGCAGCCAGTAAGCCAGCAGTAATAAGGCCTTTGAGCCCACTCGGAATAAGGTTATTAATCAAAACGGGAAGAGTTTGATTACTATCAGAACCAATTACGTCGCGAAAAAGAATATAGCCGAGGACACCAGGAAAGACCATGAGAAAAACAGGGAGAATTTTGAGCAAACCAGCAAACAAGGGCCCCAACTGGGCATCCCTCTGCGACCTAGCTCCTAAAACTCTCTGGACAATCGTTTGGTCAGTACACCAGTACCATATGCCTAATATTGGATAACCTAAAAAAACCGCGTACCAAGTTAAGCCTACCGGGCTATGGGTATGGAGCATACTCAGTTGATCTGGTTTGACGGCCGCCTTAAGTTGGGCAAGATTATAAATGCCGAATTTGGGAAGGACCAAGATGGCAAAAACAGTAACCAAGACTGCTCCTAAAATCAAGATGACTGTTTGAATCGTTTCCGTGACAACTACGGCCTTGAGTCCTCCTAAAACAGTGTAAATCGCGGTGGCCACAGAAATGATAATGATTGAAGCCACTACATCAATTCCAAAGAATTGTCTAAAAACAGCCGCTCCCGCATAAAGGCTCATTCCGATATGAATGAACAAAGCCGCTAGAATGGCCATAATTGCTAAAACCATCCGGCAAGCAGAACTGTAACGTTTTTCCAAGAACTCGGGTAGAGTAGAAATTTTAGTTTTAAAGTAAAATGGTGCAAAAACAATCCCGAGAAGAATCAAGGTAAAAACGGCCATCCATTCAAAATTTCCCCAGACTAATCCTTCATTATAGCCTGAAGCAGCTAAGCCCACTAAGTGGATTGTCGATATGTTGGAAGCAAAAAGAGCAGCGCCAACCATTCCCCACGGAAGGGAGCGACCGGCCAAGAAATAGGCTTGACTAGTCAGCCTGATCCTCCTCACTGAAAGAAGCCCCACAGCTACAATCCCGATAAGATAGGAAATAATGATGATTAAATCTACTAACGGAATCCGCAATTCAACTCCGGCCATATCTCTTGCCTCCGATGGATAAATATAAAATTAACAATTTTTATTTCTTTATACCATTTCGAGAAGGTGAGTCAAAATAATTTGCTAATTTGAGGTTTAAAAAAAAGGTGGGGAGAGCAAAACCTCTGTTGCCTCGTTGCCTCCCCACCTTCTCCTTTTTAGAAGCTGTAGCGAATAGAGACTTTAATCCTCCACTGATTTTAATTAAAAAAAAAAGAAATTAACTTCTTTAAAAACAGTCAATTTGCCCTTTCAAACACATAAAATTTACTTGACTTTCAACAAGCGCCTAAAATAATAAAAAGTTCTAAAATAGAAAAAAAGTGGAAGATATGGCCGGGATAAAAAGAAGAGATTTTATTAAAATTACGGGCAGTGCCATGGCCACTGGAGCTTTCATCGATTTTTTAAGAAATCCATTGTCAAGCAAAGTAAATAAAAGCAAACGTCCCAATGTTATTCTGATCCTGGTTGATGATCTCGGGTATGGAGACTTATCTTGTCATGGCAACCAAGTAGCAAAAACACCCAATATCGATAGTCTCTATCACCAATCAGCCCGCCTGACCAATTTTCATGTTGACCCGACTTGTTCTCCAACCAGGGCTTCTCTTCTTACTGGACGATATTCAAGTCGAGCAGGGGTTTGGCACACAATCATGGGGCGATCAATTTTACCCCAAGATGAAGTGACTATGGCTGAAATATTTTCCAGAAATGGCTATAAAACTGGCATATTCGGCAAGTGGCACCTAGGAGACAATGCCCCTTTCCGGGCTTGTGATCGTGGTTTTGCTGAATCGCTCGTTTTGGGTGGCGGAGCTATTGGTAACACTCCTGACTATTGGGATAATGATTACTTTGATGATTTCTACTCTCACAATGGCACCTGGGAAAAGCAATCCGGTTATTGTACAGATGTTTTTTTTAAAGCGGCGATGAATTTCATTGATGGAGTGGCCGGCCAACCTTTCTTTTGCTATCTGCCAACCAATGTTGTTCACTGGCCTCATAATGTTGCCGAAGATTATACTAAGCCTTATCGTGGCCTCATTCCCGACAGAAGAGCTACTTTTTACGGGATGTTGGCTAATCTTGATGAAAATATCGGCAAGCTACTTAATTTCTTGAAATTCAAAGGTTTAGCAAAAGATACAATTCTGATCTTTATCACCGATAATGGAACATCATTCGGGGCTGAGTTTGATAGTCAAGGATTTGTCACCAATGGATATAACGCGGGAATGAGAGGTCATAAAGGGACAGTTTACGAAGGAGGACACCGCGTTCCGTGTTTCATCTGCTGGCCAGGAGGAGAAATTCCTTCCGGGAAAGATTTCCCTAGCTTGGCTGCTCATATTGATATTCTCCCCACTCTGATTGATCTCTGTGGCCTTGATATAGGGCAGGAGATAGCTTTTGATGGCATCTCCTTAAGTCCTTTCCTTAAAAATAAATACAGGTGGCCAGAACGGACTTTATTTATCCATAATCAAAGAGTCGACTTTCCCATTAAAGGAAAAGATTACGTAGTTATGACCTCGCTCTGGAGACTTGTCAATGGTAAAGAACTCTATAACATTCGCAAAGACCCTGGCCAACATCAAGATCTATCAAAAGAAAACCCTGAGATAGTCAAGAAGTTAAATGAGGATTATGAGCACTGGTGGCGCGACATTTCCGGTCGTTTCAATGAATATATTTGGATTCCAGTTGGCACTGAGAAAGAAAATCCTGTTAAATTGACAACTCATGATATTCATGGTCAGGTTTGTTGGGATCAGAGGCATGTGAAGAGAAACTCACGCTGTGACGGCTTTTGGACTATTGAGATCGCAAGAGACGGTGTTTACGACATAGAAGTAAGCCGGTGGCCTAAAGAGGCTGGTCTTTCTCTCTGCGAGGCTCCGGAAGGAGCAAAAGAATTCAGGCCTACTCATGCTCGATTAAAAATAGGTTGCTACGATCTCACATTGCCTGTTCATGAAGGTGACAAATCGGTAAAATTTACCTTGCGCCTCTCGAAGCAGCAGACGCGACTTCAAGCCTGGCTAATCAATGACATTGAAAACGGACAAACCAACAGTGCTTTTTATGTTTACATCAAGCGGAAAGAATAATAGCAAGATACCTTCTTATGGATAATAAAGATCAAATTTTCATAAATTTCATGTCCATATTAAAGTTTAAAGTTCAAAGCGAGAGGGGTAAAATTATGAAAAAATACCGCCAATATTTACTTCTTCAATATTTTTTTGTCTTTTTTTTCTTATTTACTCTTGGCTTAACCTTGGGATTTTCCAGCAAAATCTCAACCGCGACTCCGGCTGCGGAGAGACTTCTTTCCTGGAAACAACATCTCCAGATGCTAAAGGAATCTCCTTTCCATTTTCTTCATTGGCGAGCAGTCGGCCCAAAATTCCAAGGAGGAAGAATTGAGTCAATAGCTTGTCCGCCAGGAAGCCCTACCACCATCTACGTGGGAGTTGGGGCCGGCAACATCTGGAAAACAGTTAACGGGGGGCTGACATGGAAGCCGATTTTTGAGCATGAATCAACTTTCACCATCGGGGCCATCGCCATTGCTAAATCAAATCCCAACATTGTTTGGGCCGGAACAGGAGAAAACCTAATGGCCCGCAGCTCTTTTGCCGGAACGGGCGTCTTTAAATCCACAGACGGAGGAAGAACTTGGAAAAATATGGGGCTCCTTGAGAGTCATCACATTGGAAAAGTAATTATTCATCCTGAGAATCCGGATATTGTTTACGTGGCGGCCTTAGGTCATCAGTATACGTTTAATCCTGAAAGAGGACTCTTCAAGACAACTGACGGAGGAAAAAACTGGGCAAAGTGTCTCTATATTTCCGAAAAAGTAGGGGTAATCGACTTGGCGATGGATCCGAGTGATCCTGAGACCCTTTATGCCGCGGCCTGGGAAAGAGACCGTAAGGCCTGGAATAACAAAGTTTGTGGGCCTGGATCAGGAATTTACAAAACCACTGATGGTGGCCAAACGTGGACAAGACTGACCAATGGCTTTCCTTCAGGGCCTTATGTTGGCCGAATCGGGCTAGCCATTGCTCCCAGTAATCCTAACACTATTTATGCTGTCGTTGATAATCAAACTCCTATCCCCGCCAAAAGTTCTGAAAAATCACGAAGAAAAATAATTGGAGGTGAGGTTTATAAATCAATCGATAAGGGCGAAAGCTGGGCTAAAGTCAGTCAAGATCTCAGCTATGTGGGCATAAATTATTCCTTCGGTGATATCCGGGTCTCTCCCGATAATGAAAACGAAGTCTATGTCTGCGGCGTCAACCTGGCTGTTTCTCATGACGGGGGAAAGACTTTCCATAAAATTGGGGGGAAAGTAATTCATCTTCATCATCATGCTACGCGGGCTCTCCATTTAGATCAACACGATTTATGGATTTCACCAGAAAACCCGGATCGACTCTTACTCGGGAATGATGGAGGTCTTTACTTGTCTGAAGACCGGGGGAAGACTTGGCTGCACATTAATAATCTGCCTATCGGCGAATTCTATGCTATTTCCGTCGATAACAACAAGCCTTACCGGATTTACGGGGGAACTCAGGATAACGCTGCTCTTTATGGATTGGCTGAACAAGAGCTTGACTCAGTTATAGATGATTCCTGGCGTCAGATTTGGGTGGATATTTGGGGTGGAGGGGATTCTTATTACACTCTAGTCGACCCAATTGATCCCAATATCATCTACTTCGAACAACAATTCGGAAGTCTTCAACGTAAAAATATGAAAACTGGT
>DQWD01000012.1 GCA_011042725.1 Candidatus Aminicenantota bacterium
ATGGCGATGGCCTGGCTTTTAGTGAGCCTCTAACTGATACCATCATGGTTGTGGGTCAAAGGCAAGAAGACGAAGACGAATATTTAACTATTAAGCTGACGCCTAAAAACTGGAATCCAGCCTGGGCGCTCCAGATAACCGACAACAATGACGAGAAAGCTGGCGAGGACGGCTACGTGGTGGCCCATTTCAAAGGCGAAGGAATTGATGATATCGTGGAAGGATCAACAAGTCTTTTCTTGGGGACTTGCGACTCCCCCGAAGGTGAACCCATACCCCCAGTGGAGGAAGGGCTTAGTGAAGACGGTGATGAGTATCATGCCTACTTTGAAAAAAGCGCCGCCATCGGGTTGATCGAAAACCCGCAACCTGGCGACACCTACCAGGTTAGCATAAAGGTTACTGCAGGTTCAGCTGGAGATGAAACTTATTGCGAGACTTTCTGGATTAAAATCGTTGGCCAAAGCCACGAGTTAACCGTTAAGATTAAACCCGACCGCTGGAATATTAACTGGTGGAAAAGCGAAGAGGCTGATAACGATGGCGATGAAGAGGATGAGGAAACAATTAAAGTAATTTTCAAAGGCATCGGCTATAACCTGATTGACCCTTCCTCTGTGCAGTTAGAATATGCCGGCAATTTTACTAGCGCTAGTTCATTTGTTAATTCCGAATTAGATGAAGATGACCAGGAGTTGGTTGTAGAACTCAAAAGAGCCGATGTGTTAAACCTTCTCGCTGATCTCGACCTAAAAGTAGGCGACACATATCTGTTAATTGTTCATTTTACCCTCGAGGGAACAAGCACGACACGAGAAGTATCCATCTCTATTGTGGGCAAAAAGAAATAATAAAAACGGCCATCAATTACTTCTAAATTTCTAAACATGCTTTTCGAATATGATTATCGATGGCAAAGAGGTTTACTTTATGCGAAACCAAGGTTGACAACGGCTATCGACCTCGCCAAGGACAAAGGATTTGAATGATTAAAGATAATGACAAGTCTCCTATTTTTCAGCCAGATAATCTATGCCTTGAGGCAGATGAGAGCGAACCAACTCGGCATAACGAAATCCGTCATAGACAGGCCCTTTCCCGCATCGACACTCCCGCAGTCTTTTCTCTTCAAATCTTATTTCGGCGGATAAAGGATTGACATTTAGATCGGGGCTTCCGGGTCGAATAATTCTGATAGTGGCGAAATTTAGCGCTGAATCAGTCTTTTCTTTAATCGGACAAGGAGAATGGGTGATGTTCCTTATGCCCCATTTGCGAAGATATTCTGAAGCTTTAAGCGTAATTTCTTTTTCCTGGTTACAAAAGAAAAGTCTCATGTAAGGATTTTTAGGGCTTCTTGGGCGGCTTTGGCTCCTGAAAGGAGCATTGCTCCAAAGGTTGGCCCCATCCTGGGTAGGCCGAAGGTTGTCGAAACGGCCATGCCGGCGACGATTAGTCCGGGATGAACTTCTCCCGTATATTCGACCACGAGATCCTCTGATTTTTCAACCCACATTCCCCCGTACCCTTTTGTCTTGAGAATTCCACGTTCTTCCATTTTCTTTACTACAAAAGCATCGTGCCCGGTGGCATCGATGACCAGGCGGGCTTCAAGCGCCACCGGGTCAACACAGGTGATCTGGCGAGGAAGAGCGCTGACCGGTGTCCAGTTGACCACAATGCCTGCCACGCGGCCTTCTTTCCGAAGGACCACATCTTCGAAATCTGTCATATTTTGAACCTTTACTCCTGCCTCACAAGCAGCGGCGATGAGTTTAGAACAGGCATGGGGTCCATCGGCAACATAAAGGCCTTCTTTTATTTTTTCACAAGGAATGCCAAGTTCGTCGAGGATTCTTTCTCCGGGGTGACGGATAGTAATCTTATTCATCAGATAACCGCCAATCCAAAAGCCGCCGCCGAGATAATTGTTTCTTTCGATAATCAAAACTTTTAGGCCAGCTTTGGCTAATTCTCGGCCAGCCATCAGCCCTGAAGGGCCAGCTCCGACGATGAGGACGTCGCTTTCCACCATTTTTCAAACTGACGGGCGAATCCCCCCACAATAGCTCTGGTAATGTCTTTTTCACTGATCTTCGAAAAGATTTCGCTCATCTTAAACTCCTTAGAATAAGGATAATCTATTAATTCTATAATATCTATTGAATTAATATATATAATATTTATACATGAAAATTTCCAAGTTGTCTAACCTTGATGAAAATAAAACCGGTTAAAAATAGGTAAATATGTATTGCGTCCCCAGTTTTCCCCTATTATGACTTGGGGCACACATAGTTGTCCCCAGATTTCCTCAGATTTCTCCCCAGTTTTCGTTTATTATCTCCTCCTCCTGTTCCTCCTCATTCTCGTTCTTCTTTACCTTCACTTCCGGAATGATAGTAGGGGCGGTAAGAGCGGCTGTAGTAATAATATCCTTGTTTATCCATTTTTACCCCGTTAAAAACGGCACCGATTAACTTTGCTCTAGCTTTCTTTAATTCTTCAGTAGCCCCAACCAAGGCCTTATCCGTTGTTTTGCCTGAAAGAACCACCAGAATAGTAGCCTCAACTAAATTGGCTAGAATTACCGGATCAACAACGGCCAAAACCGGAGGACTATCAAAGAGAACTAAATCATAGGAAGCAGTCAACTTCTCTACCAATTCTTTCATTTTATCTGAATCAATTAATTCAGTGGGGTTAGGAGGCACTGGACCACAAGGAAGAACACTCAGGCCATCAATATCGGTCTTAAGAATACATTCTTCTATTTTCGCTTTCCCCGTCAGGCAACTACTTAAACCAACTGATGAGCCAAGTTTAAAAATACGGTGAAGCCTTGGTTTCCTCATGTCGGCATCGACTACGAGAATTTTTTGACCAAGTTGTGCAAAGGCAATTGCCAGATTGACCACCGTTGCCGTCTTTCCTTCTTGGGGAACAGAACTAGTAACCAGAATGCTCCTCGGTGGTCCCCCGGCTGAAGATAGAAGAATCGAAGTTCTTATGGTGCGGTAATCTTCGCTGATGGGGACATTGGAATACTTAAAATTAATTAATTCTATTTCATTTACGTCCGGCACTTCAGAAGCCTCTTCACCCGGCTTTTTTTGACCTTTCTCTCCCTCACCACTTTGATAATGATACCGGTAGTAATATCCTTTGCGCGAAAGTTTTCTCAGTCCTCCGGGGGGAAGGAAGGGCACAATTCCAAGGGACGCTATTCCAGTCAATTTTTCGGCATCATCCGGCCCTTTAACGGTATTATCCAGGTATTCCAACACAAAGCACAACCCAACTCCCCCAAAAAGCCCAATGATCAGAGCTAAGAGCAAGTTTAATTTTTTCTTGGGAGAAACCGGGCTCGTCGGTGGCTCCGCTCTATCAATAATCGAGATATTGCTTGTTTTTAGCTCTCCTAAGCGGGTGGAGACTAACGTTTCCTTCTGCCTCTCTTCTAAGGAGTTAAGAAGTTTGCGCATATTTTCAACTTCTATTTTCAAGCTATTATAGATAATAGCGTTGGAATTCATCTGAGCCACAGCATTTTTTTGTTGGTCAAGAAGCTCTTTCAACGACTCTTCTTTTTTCAAGGCTGCCCGGTATTCCAACTCAGCCGCCTTAACTGCTTTCCCAATTTCTTCCTCGAGTTGAATCCGCATGCTTTCCATCTTGGCTTTTAACTTCAGCATATCTGGATATTCGGGTTTAAAAACTTTGCTTTTTTCATCATATTCATTTTTCAGGCGAATATATTCGGTCCGCAAATCTTCCAAAACTTTGTTGTTAAGAAATTGGGGAAGAGTGTCAACTTTAAGGTTACTCAATTCGCGATAATTAGCTTCAGCCCTAACTCTCTCTATCTGAGCCTGAGTGAAGGCATTATTTAAATCAGAGAATTGAGATAGGGCGGTGCTCTCTTGCTCATTGAGAAAAAACAGGTCTTTTTCTTGGCTGTATTTTTGAAGTTCTTGTTCCTTGGTGGCTAATCTGTTTTTCAAATCCTCAATCTGCCGCGCTAAAAACTCAGATGCCTGGCGAGTAGTCTGATAACGCTTTTCAATATAGAAATCCACAAACTCTTCGGTTAAAGTGTTAACTAAGTCGGCGGCAAAAACAGGATCCGGGGAGGTAAAGCTCACCTCAACCAACTTTGTTTCTCTGACCGGTGAAACTTCTAAGGAATCCAGCAAGGCTTGGGAAACTTTGGAATAAGGGTTGTGGGGAATTTTTTTCTTCTCATCCTGGTCATTGTTATTGTTGCCAGCCGCCTTAATAAATAGAGGATGGCTAAGCAAATCCATTTTGCGGGCAACTCTTTCTACTAACGATTTGCTTTGGAGAAGCTTAAGTTGAGTATTAAAAAACCGCAAATCAGCAAATCTCTGACGATAACCAAACTCATCTTCGATGCTTAAAATCTTGGATGCTTCCTCCTCAATCATCAAGGTAGCTTTGGCCTTATACTTGGGAGTAGCTTTAAAACTGAAAACCCCGGTAAAAAAGACCAAGGCTCCCACAAAAGAAATAACAACCCATTTCCGTTTAACAATAACTCGCCAGTAATCAAGGAGGTTTATTTCGTATTCTTCGTCCGCCATCCTCATTTTTCTGCCCCCCGGGCTAAATTAATCAACTTTCCTTCTTATTTGCGATTTTTATGATTACTATTATTTATCATAAATCCTAAATTAAGTAAACCTAATTCTAAGAAATTATGGGCAAAAATACAACAATGGTGGCAACAGTAGTTGGACCTAGAAAAATCTTTAAAATTTCAATGTCGCTTCGACATTCTCCTTCGCCTTTGGCTCGATTTTGTTTCCCGTCACTTGGGGACAAAGCCAAATATTAATAAAACATAAAAGGATGAAATTGGGCTCCCCCCTACCCAGTCCTCTTCTTCCCTACCCCCTTTATCCTCTTTAAGAGAAAACTTGAATCTAATCAATTATAATTTCGGAAATTATGTCTTGAAG
>DQWD01000070.1 GCA_011042725.1 Candidatus Aminicenantota bacterium
AGCCAAGCCAAATCCGATAAGCAACCAAGCCGCAATACTTCCCCTCCACTCTTCGATTCCTTTTAAGGTAAAGATAGCCAGACCCAAAGCTAATCCTAACAAGCCCAGAAAAACTGAGCTCAAGACATGCCCTAGGCCACAGAAAAAAGAAATCCACAAAGTCTTTTTTATTGACCAATTTCGGGCTCGGCTAAGGACGATAAAAGGCAAATAATGATCAGGTCCTAAAAGAGTATGGATAAAACCAATAGAAATAGCCGTGCTTCCCAGAATTAAAATTTCACTATTCACAATTTTCGTCTCTTGGTGGACGGTAGGGGATTCGAACCCCCGACCTTGGCGTTGCGAACGCCACGCTCTCCCAACTGAGCTAACCGCCCAAATCTAAGTTCAAGAATCAAGCTGAAGATATAATTTAACATTTCTTTCCTATTTTTTCCACTTCCGATTAAGGAAGGCATCCCTCTTCAAAACCGTGATGGAAAAATGCTGGGTGGCACCTTATATTAGCCCACATCATTTCCAAGCCAACCAGCTAACATAGTGCCTGTCACCATTTCCCCCAGCACCAGAAAAAAATGAGATAGAAATAAGTTGTCGGTCTTCATTTCTTTCTGCTCAGCCAACATTGAGATTTCTAATCGGCAAAGTAGCCCGCTCGATGGGCAACACGATAAGGCTTGCCTTTTATTCTCACTTCTATCACCTGGAGCTGGCCATCTCGAATATATTTTTGGGGAGTATAATATGAGTATAAATATATTGGTTCTACTTTAAATTAAAAACTTTGATGGTTCTTCATCTAGGTCGATAAAATTATCAGCTTCTTCCATCAACTTTTGGGAACACGATTTCCCAAAGGCCATGACTTCGACAAAGCACCCTAACGCATGTTTGACATGTTGAATCAAGGGCACAAAATCTCCATCACCGCTGACCAAAATCACTGCATCAAGTTTGGGGGCTAACTCAATCATATCCATAGCAATACCTACATCCCAATCGCCTTTCTTTGCTCCTCCATAAAACACTTGTAAATCCTTGGCCCTGACTTCGAAACCAAATCCTTTTAGAGCTTCAAAGAAATTCTCTTCATCTTTAACATCGGCTTTGATCACATAAGCAATGGCCCGAATCAAACTTCTTCCCCTGATGGCCTCATTTAAAATAGCCAGGAAGTTAACTTTAGTTTTGTAAATATACCTAGCCGAATAATACAAATTTTGGACGTCAACAAAAACGCCAACTCTTTGTTCTTTATATAATTTTAACTTCCATTTTCCAACCATGATTAATACTCTCTTTTTCGTGGAATTAATTAGATTTTACTAAATTCTAGCATATCTTTTAATCATTGGGAAATAGCTTCCGATATCAATCATGATAGATAATATCCATTCTCTTATTTTTGCTTTTTAATTTAGTTGACACTCAGGAAAAGAAGATGTTATATTCCTCTGGCCTTAATAAATGAAATTCACTTAGGTCAACTTGATGAATAAGAGATGAGCTTTAAAATATACTTTTTCTTTAAGTTAACCGAAAGTTTCCTGAAATGAAGCTTTCTCCCAAAAAATTAATTTTTTCTCTTCTCCAATTTGGGCTTTGGGGATGTACTTTAGCTCTCCTTTGTTGGGGAGAACTATGTTGTCTAAACCAAGAAAAGTTCAGCTCTCCAGCAACCAATTTTACCCACCTTTCCTCTCCATCCATCCGAATCGCCATAACCGATTCAGGTTTGGGAGGATTATCCATCGCCGCTCACCTCGTTAAACGAATGAAAATGGCCAAAGCTTACCGGGAAGGAGAAATAATATTTTACAATGCTCTGTTCTCTTCCCAAGGTGGATATAACACTTTATCGAGGCGAGAAGATAAAATCAAGATTTTCCACAGCGCCTTAACCAGCTTGGAAAGAAGATATAATCCGGATCTAATTATAATTGGCTGTAACACCCTTTCGGTTCTTTTCCCCGAAACTCCATTTGCTCGTCAATCAAAAATCCCCGTCTGGACAATAGTTGAACCAGGACTAGAGATGCTAACCACCGCCTTACGCCAACATCCTGAAGCTTTGGTAATTATTTATGGCACCCCAACCACTATCAAGGAAGGAACTTACCAAGAAAAGCTTATTCGCCGGGGATTTCTGCCCGAAAGAATTGTAGCCCAGGCCTGCCCAGAACTTGAGATTTACATCGAACGCTGGTTTGATCAGGAAGAAACTCAATGGCTAATCCAAGGTTACATAGATGAGTCATGGCAACAAATTCCTAATCCCCAAGCTCCTATCATTGCCAGTCTTAATTGCACCCACTATGCTTATGTCCTCCCTTTCTGGGAAAAAGCCTTATCTAATTCAAGGCATAAATTAGTTGCGTTATTAAATCCTAATCTAAAACTAATCGATCCTCTCTTTCCTGAGCAACTTAACCACCGTTTTTCAAAGTGCTCGATTAAAGTAAAAGTAGTCAGCATGGTTCCCATCCCTCCCGAAACTATAGATTCCATCGGCCGCGCTTTGAATCCAATCTCCCCCGCCACCGCTACCGCTTTGCAACAGTATGAACTAATTCCCGATTTATTCGAATGGCAAAAATATTTACACTTGCCTCAAAATCTTGACCAAGAAAACTAAATCTTTAAGGTTATATTTTTTGGTTCTCTTCCCCATGGTGGGGCTTAATCAAAACAAAATCAATAGGGACCGATTACATAAATGAGAGTCAATAAATGATGGCCATCATTCAATAGTTGAGGAAACAGGTCTCCATCTATGAGCTTGGCCCATAAACAGTCAGAATTCAATCCTAAATCGTTAAATTTACATTAGCTTGTAATTCGAAAAGGAAAATAAGTCAGATAACAAAGCCTGCCCCCCATTACCCCTTAAACTCTTCTCCTTTTGCAATAGAGAAGGAAACTTTTTCCACTTATTGTTCTTGACAAATAGCCGGGGACTACCTAAAAAAGAAGAAATTGTCGATTTAAGCTAGTCAGGGAAGTTTAAAATGAAAAGAACCAAAGATCATTTTAGCCGCCTAAACCAAAAATACGAAAGAATATATACCCAACTCCAAGAACTACTTGCTAAAAGTCCCCATCTTCTAAGTAAAATGGCTACTACCTGTGCCTTGCTTCACCACAAATTATCTCACTTCTTTTGGACTGGATTTTATATTTTAATCGATCAAGAACTATGTGTGGGGCCTTATCAAGGCTCCCTTGCTTGCCAACTATTAGCAAAAAACAAAGGCGTTTGTTGGGCAGGCATCAACAATAAAAAAACAATAATTGTTGCTGATGTTCACCAGTTTCCAGGACATATTCCTTGCGATTCGCGTTCAAATTCAGAAATTGTGGTGCCTCTTTTTGATACTGAAGGAAATATTTGGGGAGTCTTAGATGTTGATAGTTGTCAATTTGAGGCTTTCTCCACCATCGATAAAGAATGGCTGGAGAAAATCACCGCTCTCCTCAAACCAAATCCTGAAGAATTGAAGTGGCTTTTCCTTGCTCAGTCAAATTTATAAATTAAAAAGGTTTACTAAAAAGCTTCTCCACCTATCCCCTCTGAAGACAAAAGCAGTAAAAAAAATTATCTTTCCGCTTGGGCTTTTATTTTTTCCTATTGACTATAGTCGAATCATTGGATTCATGTTCAACTGAGCCATTCCCAGGAAAATATTGCCTTCTCTAATCGAGGATTTCATAATTACGAGGCGCAAGGCAAAGCAGATAATAGTTTTTCTTAATGCCTCAAGTTAAGAGGCTTTTTCCAGAGAAAAAAGCACGAGAACTATCTGCTTTAAAGCCACAAATAATCCATCAATATCCGCTTCTTCTCGGAGACTATGTTTAAATCGGCCATAAGTGCGCCCCTCCACGGGAAAATAACACCAAGATAACCATAAGAGCAATTAGCAATCCGAAAATATTTTTTCTCATTTTTGGCCTCCCTAATTATCAATAATTAATTTTAATAATCATATAAAGCTGATCTATTCGAAAATTTAAAAAGACAATCAAATTTGATTCAAGTCCTTTAAAAAAGTGACAATCGTTTGGAACAATCTTGCAAGACTGCTTCCCCTTCCCGTCGATTCTAACATATTAGATAGCAATAGGTAATGAGGGAAAATAGCTTTTCCTGTGGATTCTTCAAGTTAATTAATTCCTTGGCTTTCTCTTTTGGTCATAAACTACTTTCCCCATGATTTCCATGATTATTTTAACCGCAGCCGCGGCGGTAAGACCTAAAGGGTCTCGATCGGGATTAACCTCTACTAAGTCCACCCCGACAATCTCTGCTTGCAGTCGGTGAATAAGATTTATCACCTGCCGAGTTGACATACCCCCGGGTTCAGGATGAGATACTCCGGGAGCAAAAGCAGGATCCAAAACATCAATGTCAAAAGATATATACAAAGGACGAGTAAAGCTTAAGCCTTCGAGCCTCTTCAGGTCTTTCATCTCAATCATTCTTACGTTAAATTTTTGAGCACATTGGTGATGCTCTCCAGTGGCAGCTCTAATGCCTATTTGAGTCAGCTCAGAAACTAAACCCTCTTCCAAAATGCGGTAAAAGGGACAAGCATGCGAATATTTGTCTCCATATAATTCAAAGTAAAGATCAGGATGAGCATCAAAATGGAGAATCGCCATGGAATCATAAACACGAGATAGCCCTCTAGCCACCGGCAAACTAATCGAATGGTCTCCGCCCAAAACCACCGGAACAGCCCCCTGAGCAGCCACTTCTTCAACCTTGCTGGTAACCTTCAAAGATAGATCTTGGTAACCACCGGTAAGAGGCAGATCGCCTAAGTCAACAAATCGTGTTTCTTCTTCCAGGTTGATTCCTAATTCCGTCCAGGCATTCAAGATTAAACTAGAGGAAGCCTCTCGAATAGCTTGAGGGGCTTTCCGAGG
>DQWD01000165.1 GCA_011042725.1 Candidatus Aminicenantota bacterium
AATTTACAATGATGATAATACTTCAAGTTATTTTAATTATTATTACTTGATTTTTTTTCTTTTTACTCAATTTTATCTAGCGCAAATGTAGGTTAAATATTGGTTGTTTTTTGAGCCTGTTTCTTTTTAGTTTTAACTCATTGAAGTAATGCTTAACCCCCATGGAATCTTTCTTGAATTCGGATCCTTTTTAAAATAAAAAATCTAGAGAAATAGAATTCTTGGAGTTTAATTAGCTACTCCAGAGAGAGAAACAACAACAAAAAAGGAACAAAAGGGGAGAGGAAAGTTCCACTCCCCCAGGGGAAAAGGCAAATGGTGATGTCTAAAAGACAAACCTAATCGAGAACTTAAATATTCGGGTGCCTTCAATGCTCTGGAGGCGTCCATAATTCCAGCCAGGAGTGTAAGTGCCTATATTTGTGTTTTCAGCTACAGGGTTCCAAACTCCTCCAGGATCCATACCGACATAGACATAACGATTGCCCATTAAATTATAGAGATCCAAGAAAAAGCTTAGTCTTCCCAATGGTAGGCGAAATTGTTTTTCGAAACGAATATCCATCATGTCGTAGCTCTGATTACGACGCGTTCCATTTTCTTCTACTCTTACCCAAGCCGTCCAAGGAACGGCATTGTGACTTTCAGTCCAGTCCAGGGGAGGGGCGACAGTAACCGTTCGACCATAGGGAGAGCCTGATGTGTGACGATAGAAGAAAGACCCGACAAAACCAAAAGGAAGGTCAAATGTCCCAAAGAGCTTGATGGCCAAAGGTTGATCCCAGTTGTCTCGCCCAAATCCGTTGATGAAGTCATTGGGACTGTCGCCAGCGTTGAAGGACTTATGTTGTGAAAGGACAACCGAACCACCCAAAGACCAGCCGTCCGCGAAGCGTTTGTCAAACGATAGTTCAAGAGCATGGTATTCCCTTTTGGATTCAGGGATGTTGGTTTGCCTCCAGAAGCGATTATTGTAAGGCGAGTTTTGGGAGAAAAAGTAAACCGTAACTTCCTTTTCCGGGAACTCACCGTAAGCAGGCACAATGGTAGTGAAGGGAACCCACCATTCCGGAGCATTCTCTAGATTATACCAAAAGCGACCGGTTTCTTTGTCATATAATCCCCAACCATGCATATCCTTACCTCTTTTGTAGAGGTATTGAATTTTTATTGAGAAATTGCGTAAGAGCTCGTGGTCAATCGAGGCCACAATTTCATCATAATATGGGGCATGGAGGTCAGGGTCGACGCGGCTTTTTAGCCAGTTAGGATCAGGCCGGCTGAATTGGCCAAAGCCACCAGTGGGCTGATATTTGTCAATTCCTGGAGAGTCAGGTTGCCCGTTCTGATTTAAATCCCACCAGTCAAAGGTGTATTGGGCTAAAATATCAGGTGAAACACTAGAAAACCTCCAGACAGGAACTTGCTCAGCGTAACGTGAATAGGCTAGTTTTAAAGCTGTTTTTCCGTCCCCAAATAAGTCGTAGGAAAATCCGATTCGCGGTGATAACATCGTGAAAGCCATGACGTCTTTAATCGGTTCAAGTTCAATGGGGCCAAAAGGATTAAAGCCTAAAACTGGCTCAACGACAGCCTGGCCAATTTCGAAGGGAAGACCGGTTGTTCCGGTTGATACAGCCTTACCCATGTAACCATTATAATAATCTACCCGGAGACCGGCATTGATGGTTAAACGATTGCGAATTGTAAAAGCATCTTGGATGTAAGTCCCAAGGCGGTTAACGATAAGGTCTTTTTCACTATCATGAGGATTTTTACCGCAATTGGTATATCGTAAACGTCCGTCACCAAAGACTGGATGGGGGCCATTAAGACCATAATAACTACGGTAATAGTAAGGATTACCGTTGTAGAAGAACCAGGTGAGGGGATTAGTCCTTTCATAGCCGTAGCGGTCGAGTCCCCAGACATATTCAATCCCTAGCCCTATTTCATGATCCCCCCCGAGAAAGTCATCTTGAAAGTGTGTCAACCGAGCCGAAGCTTGCTTTGTTTGGCGACTTATTTTACTTTTCCAGGTAGGTATTCCGTTCCAGGTATAGCCAGTGTAACTGTCTATATAACATTCATTGGCATCATATTGAGGGTCGGTGACGATGGGATACCACCGATTAACATATCCCACCCGAAAATCCACAAAGCTATCACTACCGATGATCCAGGTTAGATTTCCGGTGGCCGCGATTCGGGTGTTATTATCGAGGACAAAACGTGAATCGTAAGTCCTTTTGGTATGCCAAAAGTTATACACATCTCGGTCGAGGACTTCACCATGGAGCATAGTAAATAATTTAAGTGACTCAGAAATTTGAAAAGTTAGCTTAAACATCCCTCGCCAGGTTGTTTCGGGAAGATCGAATTGATCATATCGTTTTCCCAAGATGGTGGCGGGGATAAATCGGCCGTGTCTTTTGGAAGTGAGAAGCCCTAAATCGGAAAAAAACCAGATTTTGTCTTTGATGATCGGTCCACCTAATGTTCCGGAAACATCCCAATCATAAATTGGAGACTCAGGTTTTCCGATGCCCATCGCTGTGAGTTGTTCTTCGGGAAAAAGAATATTAGTGAAGCTTTCGTTAGTATAGTAAAGTTGAATGTGTCCGTGAAACTCATTTCCTCCCGATTTGGTAACGATATTCACATAAGTTCCCCCAGTATTTCCCACTTGAGCAGGTAGTCCTCCAGTGGCAATCTCTACTTCTTCCATAGCATCATAATGAGGATAAACAATCGGCCCCCCATGAGTTGGACTGTTAGCATTTACTCCATCTAATTCATAGGTTACAGTAGTAGGCGTAGCTCCGTGGATACTTCCTGAATAAGTATCGATTGCGCCTACGGCACCAGGAACCGTGTTGAAAATGTCAATGAAGTTGCGGTTAAGTGGTAATCTTTCTAGCATGTCAGAACTAATGATATTGGCAATTTTTGAAGATTGAACATCGACAGTAGGAGCTTCAGCCACTACTACCACTTCTTCCTCAAGGGTAGCCATAGAAGTGGTAAGTCTGAGAGTTACAACCATTCCAACTCGGACGACAACATTTTCTCTTTTGATGGTTTTGAATCCCTGAAGTTCAGCCGTAATGGTGTACACTCCAGGAGGAAGACTAGGAAGCCGGAAAGAACCGTCCTCATCAGTGACATCTTTTGCTTTTCCCATTAAAGCTGGGCTCGTGGCGGTGATAGACATCCCAGGAACGGGATTTCCTTCCGCATCAACGACTACTCCCCGAATAACACCTGTTTGACGGGCTACTTGAGCTTGGAGGAGAAATCCGGTGAGCAATAAAAACACCAAAGAAAGCAAGATTCTTTTTGTCGTTTTCATTTTCCCTCCTTTCTTAATTTTTTGAAAATTTTTTAGATAGGCAAAAAGATGATGATATAGAAAAAAAGCTTATTTCCCATGCTTGTTGTTCTATCAGGATGAGATGAAAATAAGGCTTAGTTTTTTCAGTCTCTTTAAAATTGGTAGAATTTGAGCACTTTTTCTGCATTCGTTAACGTTAACTAAAAAATAATGATTTCAAATGTGATTGTCAAGCAAAATTTAAGGCAAGAAAGAAATTTTTTTCATTGGAATGAAATTTAGGCAATATTATCTAATTTAAAATAGTTATCGTTAACTAGATTTTTTGAGAACAAGATTTTAAGGCTTAATGTTAGGAGTCATTCTTCCCAATTCGTGATGAGAAGAAATGGAGTTTTATTTTTCGGAAAATATTTGAGCACAAGATTTTGTGTCAAATTAATTTGTGTCCCTGCTTTACCCGAAAGATTACCTTCTTCTAAACAGCCCTTTTCCATTAAAAGCTTATCCTCTCTATTTTTTCCTATTGGTGATTCAATAGATTTTTCATGCAAATAAAGAGACTTAAATTATTAAAAAAATTATGATTAGATTAAATTTAGTATATTGGTTATGCGATTTTACCTCAATTAAAACAGGTTAAAATAAAAGATGAAAAATTGATGTAATCCAACATTAAAGTTTTTGACCTTTTTTAGTGATACTCAAATTAGATTTTGGTAAATTATGATTGGGTTATTTTCGAACATAAATAGCAGGAAAAATTTATTAGCTAGGAATGAGGACAATGAATGAGATGCGAGCCGGGGTATTGTCGGGTGTGGGACGCTTGGAGATAATAGAGGTTACTCGCCCCCAAATATCATCACCTCAAGAAGTTCTTCTTCGAATTGAGACAATTGGAATATGTGGGTCAGACCTTCATTATTTTAGAACCGGCCGGATCGGAGACCAGGTTGTGGACTTCCCCTTCATCATCGGACATGAAGCCGTGGCGGTAGTAAAAGAAGTTGGATCTAACAAGGGAGATTTACGACCGGGAGATTGGGTGGTCATTGACCCCGCTCTTTCTTGTGGTCGATGTGACCAATGCCGGGCCGGACGTTCCCACACTTGCCGCCAGCTTAGGTTTTTAGGCTGTCCCGGTCAGCGAGCTGGGTGTCTGCAAGATTACCTAGTTCTTCCTCGAAATAACTGCTTTAAAATTAATGAAGAAGAATCTACCTTAGGCATTCTGGTGGAACCAATTGCTATTGCCATCTATGCCCACCATCTTGCTGAGGGTGTCAGAAATAAAAAAGTTATCGTTTTGGGAGGAGGGCCCCTGGGACTGGTGGTGGCCTATATAAGTCGACAAAAAGGATGTCAATGGCTGGGAGTTACAGATAAAGTTGATGCTCGATTAGAAGGAGCTAGAAAGGTAGGAGCCGATTGGATTGGAAATCCACTTGACCAAAATATCATTAAAGAAGTTGAATCAATAAATCCTGAGCAAGTAGACATTATCTTTGAATGTTGTGGCCAACAAGAAGCACTTGATCAAGCAGAAATACTTTTAAAGCC
>DQWD01000155.1 GCA_011042725.1 Candidatus Aminicenantota bacterium
CTCGCTCGGTTAGCTTTGCCTTGGGAGGTACCGCCTTTTTTCTCTTCCTGACCAAAAACACCCAGCCTCGGTTTCATGAAGAAAACACCTGGCAAGCTGTGGTTATTGGTGTTTTTCAAGCCGCGGCCATTATCCCCGGACTATCCCGCTCGGGATTAACTATCGGCAGCGGACTGTTACTGGGAATTCAACGGGAGAGAGCAGCTCGCTTCTCTTATCTCCTTTCTCTTCCCGCCATTATCGGAGCAACCGTTTTCCAGTGGGTGAAGCAAGGCGGCCTAACAGGTGACAATGGCCTTATTGTTTACTTAGCTGGACTCGTGCTCGCTGCCGGAGTGGGTTACCTGGCTCTCGTCTATTTGACGCGGTTAGTTAAAGAAGGGAAATTCTATCTTTTCTCCTTTTACTGCCTCCTCATGGCGGGACTAGCTTTTCTGGTGAGCATTTGGTAGAAAATGACTAAGGAGGATGAAATGGATGACCTCTATGCGGTAATTATGGCTGGAGGGCAGGGAACTCGCTTCTGGCCCTTTAGTCGCCAAGCTAAACCCAAGCAGTTTCTACCTGTTATCAGCGAGAAAACCATGCTGGAAGAAACAATAGAACGTCTCCTTCCTCTAATTCCCGCTTCCCGCATTTTTACTATAGCCAACCGCGACCAGACAGCCCAAATCAAGGAGATTTGTCCCTTCTTACCCGAAGAAAACAGGCTCATCGAGCCCCAAGGCAAAAACACTGCTCCTTCTCTCTTACTGGCCACCGCCGCCATCTATCTTCGTTCTTCCCAGGCCATAATTGCAGCCCTTCCGGCCGATCACCTCATCAGCGATCCCCATCGTTTCCGTCATAAACTTACCGCCGCCGCTTGGGCTGCTCGCCAAACAAATAGTCTGGTTACCTTTGGAATTCCCCCTAGTTTCCCGGCAACTGGCTATGGCTATATTCAATTTAAACAATCCGCCCAACAACACATTGAAGGTGAACCGTTTTACCCGGTAGAAATGTTTAAGGAAAAACCGGACTTAGCCACCGCCATAAATTTTCTCCAAGCGGGAAACTATTTTTGGAATTCGGGGATGTTTCTCTGGCAAGTTGATGTCTTTACTCACGAGTTGGCTCAGGCCGCCCCCGAAATGTATGCTTCCTGGCCTCAAATAATCTCCGCCCTAGAGAATAACGATGCCCGGAGAATAGCCGAAATCTTTGAAAAACTGCCCGCCATTTCCATTGACTACGCTCTCATGGAGAAAGCGCGCCAAGTGTTAATGACCACCGGCGACTTTGGCTGGTCAGATGTGGGCTCCTGGTCGTCTTTATTGGCTGTGTGGCCCCCTGATGCTCAGGGAAATTCTGTGCGAGGGGAAAGCTTGTTGCTCGAATCAACCGGCTGTCTTGTTCTTAGCCCCCATAAGTTCACCGCTCTTATCGGCGCTAAAGACCTGGTAGTGATCGACACTCCCGATGCTCTCTTAATCTGCCGTAAAGATCTGGATCAAAAAGTGAGAGACGTAGTGAAATATCTTCATGACCGCGGCCAAAAAGAATTATTAT
The DNA here is from genome assembly GCA_011042725.1 of Candidatus Aminicenantota bacterium. Taxonomy (GTDB): domain Bacteria; phylum Acidobacteriota; class Aminicenantia; order Aminicenantales; family Aminicenantaceae; genus JdFR-80. The sequence continues at coordinate 1,552 of DQWD01000155.1, forward strand.
AATTAAATTTAGATCTTAATTTACCTTAAGTTAAGCATCGTCTGAATTGCCAAAAGATGATAATTAAAAAATAAAAAAATGAGCTTAGAAATGAAAAAAACAACCAATGATTGGTTGACGTGGATTGAGCTGGACGAGAAAGCTTATGCCCATAACCTAGCTTTTTTCCGCCAAAAAATTAGGCCGGGGGTAGAACTCTCGGTGGTCGTCAAAGCTAACGCCTACGGCCATGGACTTAGGCCCATTGTGACTTTAGCCCAAAAATACGGGGTCGATTCCTATTGTGTCTATTCCCTGGATGAGGCCCTGGCGCTGCGAGCTTGGGGAATCGAAAAAGATATTCTCATCATGGGACCTGTCCCCCCCGCTAGACTCGATCAGGTAATCAGGGAAAATTTTAGGTTAGCTCTTTTTGATGGGCAAACGCTAGCCAAACTAGACGAGGCAACCCGCCGCCTAAATCTACCCGTTCGGGTTCACCTCAAGCTGGAAACTGGCACTTTTCGACTAGGAATTGGGCCCAAACCAGATGAACTAGAACCCTTTTTAACTCGCCTCCGCCAATCACCCTTGATTCAACTGGAAGCTGCCTATACTCATTTCGCTAACATCGAAGACACCACTGATCATAGCTATGCCTTCCAGCAATTGAATCGTTTTAAGAAGTTAGTAACTTATATCCAGAAGGCTGGCTTTACCAATCTTAAACTTCATACCGCCTGCTCAGCAGCTTTGCTGCTTTTCCCTGAGACTCATTTTCAGATGGTCCGACTAGGCCTTAGCCAGTACGGCCTCTGGCCCTCCCGGGAAACTTTGGTCGCTTACCAAATTAAAAAGGTCAACAACAATCTACCTGTTTTGCAGCCCGTGTTAACCTGGAAGACTAAGGTAAGCCAGCTAAAATTAGTCCCCGCTAAGGAAACTATCGGCTATGGACGGACCTACCAGACAAGTCGCCCCACTCGTTTGGCTGTGCTGCCGGTGGGTTATGCCGATGGCTATGACCGACGTCTTAGCAATCAAAGTTACGTGCTTATCCGCGGCCGTCGGGCCCCTCTGCGTGGTCGAGTCTGTATGAATCTAATCATGGTCGATGTAACCGACATCCCCGGGATCCAAATCGGCGAAGAAGTGGTGCTCCTCGGCCAACAGGACTCAGAATCAATCCCCGCCGAACATTTGGCCAGCCTAATAGGAACGATTAATTATGAAGTTGTCACCCGGCTAAGTCCTCATTTGCCGCGAATCATCGTTAATTCAGATAATAAAAAAATTTAAAGAGAGAGGAGGAGCTTTGATGGTTAGATGTGAAGCAGACAAGCTTCGTCAAGTTATCGTCTGTGCTCCTGAAAAGGAGTACTTTCAGATTGACAATCTCGAGGCCCACAATATCGAAGCAGTGGCCAACCCTGAAGAAGCCAAGGCTCAACATCAATCTCTTCGCGAGTTAGCGGCCGAGGCAGGAGCAGAAGTGATCAATCTTCCCGAACTGGCTGAGCATCCCAACTCAGTTTTCACCCGAGACACGGCGCTGGTCACTCCCGATGGGTTTATTCACCTGAGAATGGGCCTCCCTTCTCGCCGCGGAGAAGAGGACTGGATGGCCCAAAATCTCCTTAATTTAGGCCTAGAAGAAATAGCTAGAATTCAAGCTCCCGGCACAGTAGAAGGGGGGGATATTATCCTGGCCGGCAAGGTGGCCTTCGTTGGTTTTTCTCCTCGTTCAAATCAGGCTGGGGTTAGTCAGATTAAGCCAATTCTGGAACGAGCGGGCTATCAGGTCCGGATTGTCCCAACCCCATCTCCTCATCTTCACCTCGGCGGGATGATGAGTTTGCTTACCCCAGAAGACGTCATTTGCACCTCTGACTGGAACTTTCAAGAATATTTATCTGGCTTCAAAACTCACGTCCTTCCAGCAAAAGAGCCTACCTCCGCTAATGTAATCTCCTTTGGAGAAGGGGAACTTGTCGTCGAGGCCAGCAGCCAAGAAACCGCGGACCTTCTTGACCAAGCCGGGTTTAAAATCCATCTCCTCAACTTATCCGAATTCGTCAAAGGAAGTGGCGGCCCCACTTGCCTCATCCTACCCACTGCCAGGGGGTAACTGCCCGTGCCATTTCCTCGCAATTTGGAACTTAATAAGATTGAAGCCGTTATTTTCGATCTCGATGGAACTCTCCTTAATTCCCTAGAGGACATTGCTGAATCGATGAACGAAGCCCTGGCACATTTTGGATTGCCTCCTCATTCCCTTGATGATTATAAATACATGGTCGGCAATGGCTTGCGTCCTCTTGTCGAGAGGGCCCTTCCCCCTGCTAAGAGAAACCCCTCTCTCCTCGACCAAGTGGAACAGCAACTGCGTCTAATTTATCAACAGCGTTGGGACCAAAAAACTCGTCTTTATCCTGAAATTCCAGAGCTTTTAGACAAACTAACGGGCCGCCAACTAAGCTTAAACATCCTCTCCAATAAGCCCCATGAGTATACAGTGGTGGTTGCCGAGAAGTTTCTGAGGCGATGGTCGTTCGATGTTATTTTAGGGCAGAAAAAAGAATTACCAAAAAAGCCAGCTCCAGACGGAGCCTGGCTGGTGGCAAAAACCTTAAACATAAAGTGCGAACAAATTGTCTTCTTGGGAGACACCGAGATCGATATCGAAACTGCCCATCGAGCTGGCATGCGGCCAGTAGGAGTGGAGTGGGGTTTTCGAACCTCTGAAGAGCTGCGGCAGGCAGGAGCAGCCGTGGTTCTCAGGCATCCTTTGGAATTGTTAAAATGGTTGGCTCTTTAAGAAAAAATGGTGGGGGTGAAAAGGGAAAACGGATCAAGGGTTCTTTTTGGTTTTGGGGAGGAAAACTGATGACAGTTTACCTATTTAGCTGTTTTTTCACTTAAAATATTTTTCCTTCTCCGCCTCTCTTGCTTAAAGGAAAAAAATCAACAGCTCAATTACTTATTTTATGGTTTTGTCCCCAAGTGAGAGGAAACAAAATCGAACGAAAGGCGAAGGAGAAGATCGGAGCGACATTGAAGATTTAGCCTTCCGGAACCGTCCCTCAAAGGAACCCGGCCGCCTCGAGTGCAGGCGCCGAGCGCCTATTGAGCACGACTTGGTTAGAGTTTTGAAACTCATCTTAACAGTGAATAAAGTCCAAGGGTTCGAATTGATCGGGCGCAGTTTCGCCGGCGCTGAGAAGGACGGTGAAGGAATGGGGTTAAAATCTCGACCGAAGCGGAAATATTTTCCTTCGCCTTAACTTAGCAACTCATTCTCCTCACTTGGGGACAAAACCTATTATTTATTGTATTGCCCATTTA
>DQWD01000272.1 GCA_011042725.1 Candidatus Aminicenantota bacterium
AGCAATAATAATGCAAAAAAGCCAAATTATCTTCCGTCTTTATTTTTGTAGCGGAGTTGAATATCAATTCTAAGCCTCCCCAGGAGCATTTTCTTAAAATCCCTTGCCTTTCCTTCACCTTATACTATAATATGCTATCAAATTAAGGGGAAGAGAACATGTCGCCTAAGCGGAAAGCCGGTTCATTCCTCAAGGAGAATACTGATGGCGAAAAGCCCAAACAACAAATCTTATGAATTAATCGTGGGAATTCCTTCCTATAATGAAGCTGACACGATTGGTTTTGTCGTTCACCAGGTAGACCGCGGCCTCCAAAAATATTTTTCTTCTTTACGAACCATTATTATTAACGTTGATAACTATAGTGAGGACGATACTAAAAAAATCTTTTTATCTACCAAAACCAATAATCCCAAAGAATACATAACTACGCCAAAAAACGTTCGGGGGAAGGGAACCAACCTCTATAACTTGTTCAAGTTTGCTCTCAACCAAGGAGAGAATTTAAAAGGGGTGATAGTTGTTGATGCTGATCTTAAGTCAATCTCCCCTGAGTGGATCCGCTATCTCGGAGAGCCTCTTTTCAAGGGCTTTGATTATACCCTCCCCTACTACTCCCGCCATCAATTTGATGGAACGATTACCAACCATATCTGTTACCCCCTTATCTATGGTCTTCTTAATCAGAATATCCGGCAACCTATCGGAGGCGAATTCGCTCTCTCTGCTCGCCTTATCCGCCATCTTCTGGCACAGGAATGGGAGGAAACAACCTACCAGTACGGGATCGATGTTTTTATGACCCTGCAGGCTATTTTTGGTCGCTTTAAATTGTGCGAAGCTGGCTTAGGATCCAAGATTCACAAAGCCAGTGCCCCTAAACTGGGCCCGATGTTTACCCAGGTGGTTACTACTCTGTTTGACCAATTATTAATGAGAGAACCCGCCTGGTTACCCATGCCCGCCAAACCCCCGCAACCTTTACGTCGCTTTGGACAAAAAAAACTCTGTCCTCCCCAGGAGTTAAAAATAGATATTAGAGACCTTAAGGAGAAGCTGCGTTCTGAATACTACCCTCGGCGAGATTTGCTGAAAAAATATCTCCATGATTACACCGCTACCACAATTGAAATAATGTTTGAAGAAGATAACTACCACGTGAATATTTTACTCTGGACCCAAATCATCTACCAACTTCTCTACTACTACCACAACACTTCCCCGGAGGAGAGAAAGGAAATTGTCGAAGCCCTAAAACCATTATATTTCGCTCGCTCAGTTACTTTTAATTATCAAACCTGGCGCTACAATGTAAATTACGCTGAAGAAGCCATCTTAGAACAAGCCAAAGCCTTCGCTTCCCAGAAACCTTATTTAATGGGATTACACTTAAATGGGGTTATGGAAAAAATCCTCCATTAGGCTTCCATTTTCTTTTCGCCTCTCCTTGCTTTTATAAAAAAAATGGTAAAAAATTGGTGAGTTCACCCATTTACCCTATTTGTTCCCATGAAAATTGCCCATCACTTCGTGGGTGAAAATCCCAATTCCTCAAGAATTCTCTCTACCCGACCAATTTTTTCGGTAACCCAAAGGACATACCTCATATCCACGCCAATCGAGCGACTATAGGATTCACTCCAGGCAAAATCGTTAATGGTGGCTTCAAAAGCCCGGTCAAAATTAATGCCCACCAATCTTCCTGAGGCATCCATGATGGGACTGCCCGAATTTCCTCCGGTGGTGTCCATATCGTACAACATACAAACAGGAACACTTCCTAAACTATCGACTCGAAAAGAGCCATAATCCTGAGCCTTAATCAGCTCCAGAAGCTGAGAGGGGGTGTCAAATGGAGGTTTGCCAGTCGATTTTTCTAGAACTCCCCTCAAAGTAGTGAAGGGACGATAATAAATGGCATCGGCAGGACTGTAGCCTTTAATCCGCCCAAAGGTCAACCGCAAAGTGCGATTGGCATCAGGGATGAATTCTTGTCCTAAAAATTTTTGTTTAACTTCTATTAGTCGAGCTAATAAATCGTCCATCTGGCCTTTCCGCTTCTTTCTTTCATTTTCCAATCTTTCATAAGCAGGATATAATCTCTGGGCTAATTCTAGGGCTGGATCATTAATCTTCTCCAATTCTTCTCGATTTTTTTCTAAAGCTAGGCCCACATCAGTCCAAGTAGTCAATTTTGTTCGGGCATATAGAATCTGGAGAAAATTGTCAGCCTCAGCTTCCCATTTTTCTTTATCTCCACCAAGAATAAAATCAAGCTCCTTTATCCTTTGATCAGGTGGCAGTTGGGTGGCCTTTCTAAGTAACTCTTTAAAAATGGCTTTATCTGTGGGCTCATAATAATTGCGAAGGCTAAGTTCCAATCTTCTTTTCGTCAAAGGAAAGTTTCGATCCATGTAAGCTGATTTTCGTTCCAAATCAGGTTTCTCTCTTTCCCCAGATGCATCCCATAACGTCAAGGCGGTATTGAGCAGAAGAACATCCCGCCGTAAATAATCAAGAATTAGCTCCCGGTAGGCTGTCTGGCGGTTTTTGTGGAAAAGTTGGTTGATCTGAACAAGCACATCACCATATTTACTTCTTAGCTCAGGCGAAGAATTTATGAAGTTCTGGAGTTTTTCTTCCTCTTCCCTCTTTTTGGCGACCAGATTAATCCTCTTGAGGCCCAACAATTTTCCCCGATAGTTCTTCATCGTGTTCGACAATCCTTTTATCCTCGATAAATGTTTTAAGGCTACTCCCCGATCTTTCTCGCCCATCTTGTCCATTAACTTAATCTGCCAATCATACCAATTCACAACAAAAGGCATGCGGATTTCCTCTTCAAATTCGAGAAAATATGAAGTCCGATGGCGATAAGTTCGACCAGGATAACCCAGGATAAAAACTCGATCTCCTTCCTTTACTCCGCGTGGATTAAGGCGCAAATAATTCTTAGGTTGATAAGGAACATTTTCCGGCGAATACTCCGCGGGTTTTCCGCCGGGAGCAACGTAAGCTCTCAAGAAGGAAAAATCACCTGTATGCCGAGGCCACATCCAATTATCTACTTCCCCGCCAAATTCCCCTATCGAGCGGGGAGGAACATAAACTAATCTAATATCTTTGAGGTAATCATACAGAAACATGACATAACTCTTTCCTGGAAACATCTCAGCCACTTCTGCTCTTTGGCCCGGATGTTCTGCCTCAGCCTGAGCGACTAATTCTTTTATCCGATGCTCAACAGCCTTGGCCCTCTCGGCGGCTTCCATTCCTGGTTTCAAGACCTTAAGCACCTCATTCGTCACGTCCCAATAACCAACAGTTATGCGGACCGTTAAACCAGGGGCCAGTATTTCATCTTTCAGCGATGGAGCTAAGAAACCATTGCGGATATAATCATGTTCCCGAGTACTCACAGCCTGAACTGCTCGATAAGCACAATGGTGATTGGTAACAATCAATCCCTGAGGAGAAACAAAAGAGCCAGTACAACCCCCAACTTGAACAATAGCCTGAATCAAGCTAATCCCTTGGGGGTTATAAATATCTTTAGCGGAAATCTCGAATCCCAGAGCTTGGAGGTCAAGGCGGTTAATTTCACTTATCGGATACATCCCTTCTTCACCCACCAATGTTCCCTCGACGGCAAAGAAAAGAATCAATCCTAAAACAACCACAATTGAAAATAGCCAAAATCTCTTAAAATTAAAGCTAATCATTAATTTCCTCCTCTATCTTGGTTTCTATTTTGACTTTTTTTCTTCCCGGTCAATATTATCTAACTCCCCCAAGCGATAATCAGAAGGGGACTAAAAATAAAATTAGAATTATCCTCAAATCTAAATCGATGGCAAAGTTCTTAGTCACTGGTCATAATCAACTATTGACTGGTTCTTCAAGGGGTCTTCCCTTATGGCCAGGAGACTCCGAAAAACTTTCCCTTTAACTTCCATTTCAATAATATAAGTGCCGGCCTCAGCTTCTGGACCCTGAAGAGGTCGAACAAAATATTGACGATCAATTAAATAACGGAACTTCCTCATCAACTCTTCACTGACTTTATTCATTTCTTCCACCCTTTTAGCTTTATTCCATTTTTGCCTCAGCCCCTCCCACTCCTGAACTAATCTTCCTTTTATTTTTTCTCTCAGGTGATCAAAGAGCGCATTAACCTTCTGGCGAAATATCTTCACTTCCTCTTTGGAGGGGTCGAATCGAAGATCCCACCAGTAACGATTAAAACCTTCCTCAGCTTCAATCAAGGCTTGTTTAACTATTCTTCCTTCAGGTTTTAGAATTCTAAGCTCGAGAGGTTGTTGAGTTTTTTCTCTCAAGTAAAAATGGATGGCGGCCGAATTACTAATTCTGGTGGGCGAGTTGGAGGGCGGAACCTGGGACATAGAAAGCGGATTACGGCCAATAAAAAGCTGGTGACCTCGAGTAGCTCCGCGACTCACAGCTTCCCACTTTGTAACTCGACGATTCTTAAACAAAACAAAGTCCTGCTCCCAAAAATCTCCTCTCATCTGCTGCAAAGGAGTAATATCATCCACGATCCACACACTGCGGCCGTGAGTGCCGGCGATCAAATCTCCATCGCGGGGATGAATGACCAAGTCATGGACAGCAACTGTGGGCAGCCCCCGTCCGAAGGGGAACCAATTTTTACCGCCGTCTAGAGAAGCAAAAACACCAAATTCAGTGCCGACAAAAAGAAGACCGGGATTAATTAAATCTTCCCGGATGACATGAACACAATGTCCTTGAGGTAGATTTGAAGTTATATTGACCCAGCTCTGACCAAAATCAGCCGTTTTAAAGACAAATGGTTGAAAAATATCAC
>DQWD01000249.1 GCA_011042725.1 Candidatus Aminicenantota bacterium
CGCTCATTGAACCCAAATTTATATATAATACGATTCTTTAGGATGTCAATGACTTTTAACTTTTTAGGGAGCATTAATTAAAGGAGAGGAAAGTCTCGACATTGACATTTATAATTTTATTGGTCAGAACTCGATCCTGAATCACAAAACTCAAGCCAGCGGGTAATTCTTAGATGAAAATAACATCATGCCTTGCTTTTCCACTTTTTCTCCCTAAATCTAATTTCTTAACTTGAGTGTTGGGGACCAGGTGTGATAATCAAATGATTGAAAGGAGGAGGACATGATCAAAAAAGTGACTCATGTTTTTATGGCCATTCTTATTTTAATTTCCTTTTTAGGGGCCAATTTAAGGGTCAAGGGAAATAATCCAACTACGCGGGAGATGAACTTTCTTTGTTGGCAAGAATTTCAGGAGCTAGTTCCCGCTAAAATCCAAACTGTTCTTCTTCCTGTGGGATCACTAGAACCTCATGGTGTTATCCCCAATGGAACCGATAGCCTGGCTCCTGAAGCCATGGCCAAGGCTATTGCTGAGCGAGTAAAGGCCTTAATCGCCCCCACTCTCAATTACGGAGTAACCCCAGCCATGAAAGCTTTTCCGGGAGCCGTCTCCATTCGGCCTGAAGCTTACCAACCTTTTGTCGAAGACATTCTGAGTAATCTCGCTGACAACGGCTTCCGTAATATTATCATTCTTAATGGCCATGGCGGAAACACCCAATGGTTACAAGAATTAGTTCGCCAAGTCGCCAATCGTAAGAAAGTGCGGATGATGGTTGTTAATTGGTGGTCACTGGCTGATAAAATCACCAAAGAGGTCTTTAAAGAAAACGGCGGCCACGCTGGCAATAACGAGACGGCCTATATGCAAGCAGTCTACCCTCAGCATATTCATCCGGAGCGTTATTCTCAAGAAATGGTCTCTCTCTTGGCTCCAGCCGAAAGCTATTATCCCGTCCCTGTTCCTAGTTCCATTCTGATCTATGAAGAAGGTCAAGGCTACCCTACCTTCGACGAAAAGCAAGCCCGCCTTTATTTTCAAAAAGTAAATGATCTAGTGGCCAAATTAATTATGGAGACAATCCATAAATGGGATTTAGCCGGGGTGTATTCCAAGTAAGATTGGAAGAGACAGTAAACCCAAGAAAAATAATTACTATTTGAAACATTTAATGGGTGCTTTTAGTTTAAGTAAGAGAAGCCAAGTTCCGTTCATTTCGCTAATCAATTTGGCCAGAGAAAAAAACATGTTCGTCGTTGGAAAGGATTCTAAAACCGATCCCCAGGCGACCGCAACTAAATAATTTTTGGGGGAAATAGTTTTTTTATGTTCGAAACTTGAGCTAAGGAGGGACAATGAACCAAAAAAGGACAAAGAAGTTATTATTTTTACCATTTCCAGTTATTTCTATTCTTTTTCTTTTTGCCCTAACCTTTCCCCAGGCCAAGAAAATTGAACATAAAAATGGATGGACAGTAGTTCATAATGATCAACGCCGGGTTAAATCCAAATCATTGCCCTTGACTCTTGAGTTTGTCCGCAAAATTGGAGATATAGAAGCCCCCGACGAAAATACGGCTTTCTACCTCCCTTCAGATGTGGCCGTGGATAAAGAAGGGAATATTTACATTCTTGATACAGGAAACCATCGCCTTCAAAAATTCAACCCACAGGGAGAATTTTTAATTACTATTGGACGCCAGGGACAAGGGCCAGGAGAATTTTATTTTCCTTCCTCGGTAAGCCTTGACCCCCAAGGAAATATATATGTGGCTGACCCTTACAATAAAAGGATCGAAGTACTCTCTCCTGAAGGTAAAGAAATAAAAACCATCCGCCTCCAAGAAGAAGGGGGAGAAAAAATCAGATGCCGGACTGACGGCCAACTAGTGCTTAGCAAGGGTAACCGAATGATTATCTCCACCGAGGGCGAAAAAACTCTGCCTCCCTTGCTTCAAGTACTCGAGAGCGACGGCAACTTAGTCACTCGATTTGTTACTCCTTTTGACTTTAAAGACCTATTGGCCACCCGCTTAGGTAATCAACTGGATTTTGTGGTTGCTAAAGATAACCATGTTTTAATCACTTTTTACTACCAGAATCGGATCGAAAAATATTCTCCCCAGGGGAAGATTATCTGGCAAGCCGATCGACGCTTAAATTATGAACTAGGCCCCCAAGGAAAAGGAGTTCTAGATCGAAAAGGAGGAAGCGTGCGAGTGATGCTTCCCAAGATGAATCCCTGTTCTTCAGGAATTGCCGTTGATGGCCAAGGTCGAGTCTGGGTGGCTACCCTCCAGCGCCAACTCAAAAAAGATGAAAAAGTGGGAATGATGGTTGGGATGAGCATGGACAACGGACAAAGAAGCATGAGTATGCGAGTTAGAGGAAATACTGAGTTGAGAAAAACAGATGCCTATATCTTGGAAATTTTTTCTCCCGAGGGTCATTATTTAGGAGCCCTCCCTACTGAAATCTTCATTGATGGCCTTTTCATCTATGGTGACCGTCTCTTTCTTTTAGATAAGATGCGCGGCTGCTCGGTGTATGAATATAAGATCGTCAGTAAAGCAACTTCTTAATTTTAACCTTAAACTAAAGGTTGAATCTTATAGGGATTTTATATGAACGGACAATTATGACCTTATCTCTTCCATCTATGACAGTCCTGATAAAATATATCTTTTGCACTCAATAGAACATAATTTAATTCATGAATATAATTATGATGGCAAAAAATGGCTTAAGTCCTTTTTTATATAAGTTTCTATGATAAAAACAAAGAAGAAAATTTAATCGGATTATTAACAAATGAGGATGTCAAATAAAACGATCCTTTCTACCTCCACGTAAAATCTAATTGAACATTGGGTTAAAAAGTGCTATTTTTGTTTTTTATAGAGGTTATCTTAATTTTGTCTTAACATCACTGCGCAAGAAACAAAGAGGAGGTTAATTGATGGCTAAAGGCATAGAAATAGCTAAACCTAAGGGAAAACTCGGAATCCTCCTCCCTGGAATGGGAGCTGTGGCTACAACATTTATTGCTGGAGTCATGGCTGTTAGGCGAGGCCTAGGACAGCCTATCGGGTCTTTAACCCAAATGGGTACTATTCGCTTGGGCAAAAGAACCGAAAAAAGAGTCCCCAAGATAAAAGAATTTGTTGAACTAGCTGATCTAAATGATCTCGTTTTTGGGGGGTGGGATATATTTCCCGATGATGCTTACGTAGCGGCCCTTAAAGCTGGGGTTCTCAAGAAAGAACTCCTTGACCAACTCAAAGACGAAATTTCTCAAATTAAGCCGTGGAAAGCTGTCTTTGATAAAAATTACGTCAAAAAACTCGATGGTGACTGGGTAAAACAAGCTAACAATAAATATGATTATGCTCAACTTCTGATGGAAGATATCCAAAATTTCAAGGAAAAGAATAACCTCGACCGAATGGTGATGGTCTGGTGTGCCAGTACAGAGATTTACCTGAAAAAAGATCCTGTTCACGAAACAATTGAGGCCTTCGAACAAGCCATGAAAGAAAACCACCCTGCTATTGCTCCCAGCATGATCTACGCTTACGCGGCAATTAAGTCCGGTATTCCTTTTGCCAACGGCGCTCCAAATCTAACGGCAGACATTCCAGCCTTGATCAATTTAGCCAAAGAGATGGGGATTCCCATCGCTGGAAAAGACTTTAAAACTGGCCAAACATTGATGAAAACAATTCTTGCGCCGGGTCTTAAAGCCCGTCTTATTGGCCTAAATGGCTGGTTTTCCACCAATATTCTCGGCAATCGTGACGGCGAGGTTCTTGACGATCCTGAATCATTCAAAACTAAAGAAGAAAGTAAACTGGGAGTGCTCGATTACATTCTCCAACCCCAAGTTTATCCTGAACTCTATCAAGGTTTTTATCATAAAGTAAGGATTAATTATTATCCTCCTCGAGGAGACAACAAAGAAGGCTGGGATAACATTGATATTTTTGGCTGGCTTGGTTACCCCATGCAGATTAAAATCGATTTTCTCTGCCGAGATAGTATTCTAGCCGCCCCAATTGTGCTTGATCTCGCTCTCTTTCTTGATCTTGCCCAACGTTGTCAGATGAAAGGGATCCAAGAATGGCTTTCTTTTTATTTCAAAAGCCCCATGTGTGCTCCTGAACTATACCCTGAACACGACCTTTTCATCCAGTTAATGAAGCTTAAAAATACTCTTCGCTATATTAAAGGAGAAGAGCTAATCACTCATCTCGGACTCGAGTACTACGACTAAAGTAGCCAGTTTGATTTAAATTCGAGGAGAATTGACCAAGTTACAAATCGTCATTCTCTCAAGGAACAATAACCAAAACCACCGGTGGCTCAAAACGGCAACTAATTTAAAATTTTGGCCATTTTTGCCTTTCCTAAACCGGCCATGAGCGAGGAAAAAATAGCCGCTCGTAAAGGCCCAAAGCATAACGATCGGTCATCCCGGCGATGAAATCGGCCACTCTTCTCTCGAGAGAATCTTCCCGGGGATAAGGTTTAATAAACTCTTCTGGATAATGACAAAAATAATCAAACAAATCGCCGATAATCTTCTCTGTTTTCCGCAATTCTCCTTTGGCCACGGGATTATAATAAACCCGGTCATATAGAAAATCGCGCAACTTGACCAGAGCTTCCTCTATCTCTTGGCTCATCGCTATTTTCGAAAGGTCAACCTCCAAGCTGGTACGGACCACATCCTCTACCATACGATCAATCCTTTTTGCTGGCCATTTACCGAGAGTTTGCACCAGGTCTGTCGGTATATCTTTATCTTTAATGACCCCGGCCCGCAGGGCATCATCTAAATCA
>DQWD01000251.1 GCA_011042725.1 Candidatus Aminicenantota bacterium
CGCGGAAGTTTAAATTGGGAAGATAATGTCTTTAGTTTAGATAATTTAGAATTTAACCTTTATGAAGGTAAGCTTACCGGTCATATTTCCTTTAGTCAGCTCAAAGAAATTTTTGATGTTGAACTTCAGGGGCAAGGGCTTAAGATTTCTTCGTTGATTCCGAATGCTTCAGGAGAGGCTAATTTTCAGTTGAAGGGAAAAGGGAAATTTTCCGAAGATGAGGCAAGCGGTAAAATAATGATTGATGATTTAATAATTTACCCTTTTCAACCAACAGATTTTAAAGGGGATATCCTATCATCATTTTCTGCCACCGGCCTTAGATTGGAAATCCGAGGTAATTTCAATCCGGAAAATAATCCTCTCCAAGCTACTTTTAATATTCCATTTAGGGAGGGAAATCTTAGGGGTTCCTTTGAAGGCCAGTTTACAAATTATGATCTTCTTTTGCCGTGGAGAGGGGGTCGAGGAGTAGTTAAGTATTTTGGTGAGATTAAAAGTGAAGAGAGTTCTCCCCAAGTGATGGGAGCCATTGAATTGAAAGGTGATGTTTTACCCTTAGCGAAGTTTGCTCATGCCTTAAGGAGTTTTACCGGCTTAATCTTTTTCCAAAATGGCCATTTTGAGCTTCGAGCTCTGCAAGGGAAAATGGGTGGGGGGCAGTTGTTTGGTTGGGGAGAAATGAATCTCGGCCGAGAAGGAATAAGAACCCTGGATGTCAAAGTCAAAGGCCAGGATCTATTGCTTTCTCCCTGGGAAAGAACAAGAGCTTTGGGAAATGCTGAGCTAGCCTTGATTAAAAATGACCAGGATTTTGTCCTTAATGGGAACATCTTTGTGAAGCAACTTCTTTGGCAGAGAGAAGTTACCGAGAAGTTGTCTTTTTATTCAGAACCCTATTTGACGGAAAGACCAAAAGGCTTTTTCGATGATCTTGATTTGAATTTGAAGATAAAGGCAGAAGATAATGCCTGGGTTGAAAATTCCCTGGCTCGCCTTCGAGCTCGATTTGATCTTCAAGTGGTTGGAAATATCTTTTCTCCTATTCTTTTGGGTGAGATTGAGACTTTGGATGGCAATATTTATTTTCAAGATCGAACATTTAAAGTCTTAAAAGGAAGAATCGGTTTTTATAACCCAGCTGTGATTGAGCCTTATATAAGCTTTACCGGCGAAACTTATGTCAAGGATTATCGGGTTACGTTTTCTTTGGAAGGTTTACTGGAACGGATGACTCCGGAATTTAGCTCTTCGCCACCATTGCCTCCCGAAGATGTGTTGGCCCTTTTAGCTTTAGGAGAATCATTTCAGAGAACCTATTCATATGATCGAAGCTCTCAATTAAGTACAGCTGCTTTTCTGTCTTTTCAGTTGTCAGAGGAGGCCAAAAAGAGAGCGGAAAAACTGTTCAGTCTGGATCGCTTCCGTATTGACCCTTTTGTTATGGGGGCTTCGGCCGAAATGACAGCTCGTTTAACTTTGGGGAAGAAGATTTCGAGAAATTTTTCTTTACTTTATTCAACCAATTTAACTTCCCAAAGGGAAGAATTAACTCGACTGGAATGGGAAATATTGAGTGACGTATCTGTTGTGGGCATGAGAGATGAAAATGGCCGAATTAGTATTGAGGTAAAAATTCACAAGAGATTTTAAACTTATGAATTAGGCTTAAGTAATGCTAGTAGTCAGAAAAATTTGCTTTATGGGATGGCTGTTAATTTGTTGCTTTGGTCTAAGTTCAAATTTATTGTCTAGTTTGGCTCAAACAATTATTTTTCCTCAATCTAATCAGATAAAGTCATTGAAGGTGGAAATAGATGGTGACCAGGCTGAAGAAGATTTCAGGGCTATGGTTCCCCTCCAGGAAGGTGATGTCATCTCGCTTAAAAAAATATCCGGAATCGTTAAGAGTCTTTATAAAACTCATCTTTTTTCTGACATTGAGGTGCTGGAGAAAGGAAGAGGAAATTTTGTATTCCGCTTAAGAAGAGTGAAAGTAGTTCGACACTTGATTATTTATGGCCGCAAAGAAATACCTTTTCCCTTGATTCGTCCTCAAGTTTCCTCCTTAAAGGAAGGAGAAGCATTTTTAGCCGACCTTTTACCAAAAACAATCGCCGAGATAAAGACTGCTTTAGAAGAACAGGGGTATTTTCAGCCCTTAATCGAGGTTTTTCAAGATGAGGACGAAGAGAATTTGGCCGTTGACCTTCTCTTTCGCGTCGATTCTTACGAAAGATATAAAATAAAGTCAATTAGGTTTGTATCTTCGATTTCCCTCAACGAGGAGAAGATAAGAAAAAGAGCGCAGCTTAAAGAAGGTCAGGTTTATATTCCCAAGCTCTTAAGTGAAAAATTAGAAAAGATACGGGAGTATTATCTGGAACAGGGTTATAGAAAAGTTGAAGTAAGGTTGGAGGAGGTTAAGTTTGACCAGGAAGCAAGAGGAGTAAACTTAACCATTGGCTTGTTTCCTCGGGAGAAAACAGAAATAGAAATCCGTGGATTCGAGGTCCCTATAAAAATGGTTAAATCAGTATGGACCGGAGATGTTTTTGAAGAATGGGCTTTAACTGAGGGAGAGGCGAAGATAATTCAATACTTACGCAAGAAAGGCTACCTGTTTGCTTCGGTTTCTTCAAGAATAGAAAGAAAAGGCAATCTCCAGCGGGTTGTTTATGAGGTAAATTCTGGCTCAAAATTTAAAATAGGCCCTCTCGTCTTTCGGGGAATGAAGTATTTCACTCAAGATGAACTCCAGAGACAATTAGAGATCCAAAGAAGGATTCCTTTTCTACCAACGATAGATGGAGCTCGACTTTTCCAGTTGCCCCGTGAAATTAAGTTATTCTACATGATTTATGGGTTCCCCGAGACACAGGTTAATCTTAATTTTGAGCGTCAAGGTCGGACTATAACTCCGATTTACTATATCAGCGAAGGGCCTCAGCAAGTCATAGATGAAATTTTATTAAAAGGTACTCTATCCTTTCCTTCGACCATCCTCCTGGAAAAGATTATTTCCCAGCCAGAAGGTCCTTTTTTCCGACCTAACATCCAGAAAGACATTGAACAGTTAGAAACCTTTTATGCTAATCAGGGCTTCCGAGGAACTAAGATTTTTCCCGAAATAGAAGAGACAAAAAAGGATCATTTTTTGGTTGCTTTTAAAATTGAAGAAGGCGAAAGGGTCCGGCTAAAAAAAATAATTATCACTGGACCAAAAGTGACTCGCCGCCGGGTGATTTTAAAAGAGTTAAGGATTTTTGAAGGAGACGTGGCCAATGCCGCCTTAATTAGAGAGACCAAGTACCGGTTAGAAAAGTTAGGTATTTTTAGTGAAGTTCGGATTGATGAACAGAAAGTGGGTCCTGGAGAGATTAACCTAATTTTAAACTTAAAAGAAGGTGATAGGAATTATATGGGACTTGGGCTTGGGTTGGAAACAAAAGAAGGACCAAAAGCCTTGGAGATTTGGAATGCAGTGGTCAGGCCTCGAGGGACAGCCGAGTATATACGAAGTAATGTTTTAGGCACGGCCGCCCAGCTAAGCTTAGTTGGGCAGGTAAGTTTAAAAGAAACTAGAGGAGTGCTTTCTTGGGAACAACCTTATTTCTTTGGCTTGCCGATGCAAACTTATCTGAATGCTTGGCTTGAAAGGGAAGAGAGACGAAGCTATGCTTTTGACCGGAGAGGAATAAGCTTATCAACGATTAGAGAACTGAAGAAACCTCAAGATTTTGTTCTTCTTTTTACTCTTCGCCTGGCCCGAACGTCTCTTTATAAACTTTACGTGGCCGAATCAGAGGTTGATCGACAGCATTTTCCTTTCTCGACGACCTCTATTTCTGGAAGTTTTATTTGGGACCGACGGGATGATGCTTTTAATCCCGCTCATGGCTTTTTCTTGAGTTCTTCATTGGAATGGGCCTATCCGCTGTTTAACGCTGAATCTAACTTTCAAAAGATATTTTCAAAATTACAATATTTTTACACCTTTTCAATGCCCCAATGGAGATTCTCCCTCACCAGTCGTTTGGGATTGGGGAGAGGAAGAATTCCTATTCATGAGCGTTTTTTTGGTGGGGGTAGCCATTCCTTCCGGGGTACAGAGTTTGATGAATTAGGACCAAAGGATCCAGACTCAGGTAATCCCGTTGGAGGTAAAGCCCTCTTTATCTTGAATCTTGAACTTTCCTTTCCTCTTTTGGAGGACTTGCCCTATCTTCATGGGGCCGTTTTTTATGACACGGGAAAAGTTTTTCTCGAGAGACGACAATTTAATCCTCTCGACTTTCAACATGCTCTAGGAGTAGGGCTAAGATACCAGACACCTCTTGGACCTGTGAGATTTGAAGTGGGTTGGAGTCTTAATCCATCTGTAGGTGAAAAAGCTATCAATGTTTTCTTAACCATTGGCAATGTATTTTAAGTGGAAAATGGAGAGTTGGTTGACTAAATTAGGAGTTCGAAGTTTACTTTTGGCCTTTTTCTTTTCTTTGATCTTGAATAATTTGGTGTTTTGTCAAGAGAGAGTTATCGAGCGAATAGTGGCCTTAGTTGAGTCTAACATTATTACCTTAACCGATGTTCAAATTGCTTCAGCTTTTGATTTGTTTAATTTAGGCGAAAAGGGAGAAAAATCTAACTCTTTGGCTGCTACCTTGGAGAAGATAATTGACCTTAAACTTGTTCTTCACTTGGCCAAAGAAGAGGAAATGGAGTTGGATGATGAAATCTTCGAAGAATCTTGGAAAAAGTGGCGAGCGGGCTTAGGTGAAGATAAGTTTGTCTTTTACCAGAAAGTTTTTGGGGTAAGTGAAGAGGATTTGAAAACTCTCCTTA
>DQWD01000300.1 GCA_011042725.1 Candidatus Aminicenantota bacterium
GAAGAGCTGACTGAGATGAAAAAATTAATCGAGCAGGAGATGGAAGCTGGAGCTTTAGGTTTTTCAACCGGACTGGCTTATCTACCTGGAATTTATTCGAAAACCGATGAAATCGTCATCTCCCGAATATGATAACTACCTTAAATCATCCAGGAAAATCAAGGGGGCTTCCTCCGTTCCATCATCAAGGAAGTCGTTGAGCGTTACCTCGACTGCGGTAACTCGCGCCGCGGCTGGGTAGAGATGATAAGAAAAGTCTATGAGGTTGATCTCTGGCACTGGTTATTACCATGAATCAATTATATAAACTGTCTGTTTCGGATTGGATGACCTGGGCGTGGGGGAGTCCTCAAAATCAATGAGAACTGAACCTCCTGGGCGGAGAAAATATTTTAACAATTTTCCTTCACGCTTTTGGCCGAGCTTCCTTGGGCAACAAGTCCGATATTAATTTTACCTAGAGGCATTTCGGCGAATTTGGAAAAAGTGATCCAGTTCTTTAGCTTGCCTTAAGCAAATTTATGTTCAGGTTGGCTCAGCTTTTCAAGCGGCGGCTTTTCCACAAGAAATAGATCACTGGGATGATGACCAGAGTCAACAACACCGAGGTGATTAGTCCGCCGACCATGGGCACGCTAAAGAATGGAATCCTCGATTTCCAGACGGCTGGACTTATCTCTGGCTGGATGCTTGGGCGGGAGGAGATGGATGCTTTATCGTAGCTGACCCTGAAGACCCACACACTGTTTATTTTTCCAGTCAGAACGGAGGAATACGGCGTAAAGACATGAGAACAGGACGATCAATTTCTATTCGACCTCGTTTGCCAGGAGGAAAAAACTCGGAACTTCGTTTCACTTTTGTCGCCCCTTACCTTATTTCTCCTCATAATCATTTAACTCTTTATCTAGGTGGAAACCATGTCTTTCGCAGTTTAAACCGAGGAGATAAATGGCAAGTAATCAGCCCCGATTTATCTCAATCTCGCTTTAAAGATAAAATCTCCACTGCCCTGGGGGCGCTGGCTGAATCGCCGTTAAAACCAGGGTTAATTTACGCTGGAACTGATCGAGGTGCCTTCTGGGTGACTAAAAATGGGGGAGTCACTTGGGAAGAGCATTCTACTGGCCTCCCCAATCGCTATATTCGAAGCATCTGGCCCTCTCGTTTTAAAGAGTCACGAGTGTATGTGGCGGTGACCGGGATTAATGACGATGATTTTAAGGCTTATCTTTATGTTTCTGAAGATGATGGTCAGACTTGGCGCTCAATCGTCAATAATCTTCCCGATGAGGTAGCCTATGTCATTCTTGAAGACCCCACCAATGAAAACATTCTTTATGTGGGGATGTATCGGGGGGTGTACATTTCGTTTGATCGGGGCAAAACCTGGTCATATCTGGGCCAAGGAATGCCCGATGCCTGCATCTCGGATTTAGTTATTCAGGAAAAGGAAATGGACCTGGTGGCAGCTACTCATGGCCGAGGAATTTTCAAGCTAAATTTAAAGCCAATTCAAAAGGCTTTTTCAAAGGTTAAAGATGAGTCCAATTTATCAAAGCTCCTTACCGAAAAATGGCTATTTGATCCGCCTTCAGGGAGATTACCCCAATTTGGTGATACTCATCGTGAACCTCTCTACAAGACATTAGAGAAGGTGCCTTTTACTTTTTGTTGGGACAAAGAGGAAAAAGTTGAGCTAGTGGTGGCTAATGAGAAAGGGGAGGAGTTATGGAAGACTGGAATTCAGGCACAGCCAGGGTTTAATCAACTGCGCTGGGATTTGGTGGTCAAAAAAGTAAAAAGTATGTTGCCCTATTATGTCCATTATGATCGCTTTCTTCCTCCGGGAGAGTACAAGTTAATCTTGAGGGGAGAAGGAGTTAGGCTCGAGCAAGAATGGTCAGTGGAAGTATCTAATTTTTATCCTCGTTATCCAAAAGAAGAATAAAAATAAGACTACTTATAATCTCAGTGTAGTTTAAATAAGCTAATTTAAATAAATTAGTTAATTTAAATTAGTAAACAAAGTTACAGAATCTTTGTTGTTGCGCAAGTTATTAATTACAAAGATTTATAAAGCGGAGAAGTCTGGGCAGAAGTTGAAGAGGAGTAATCCACAAGATCCAATCCAACCGGGGTGCGCTGAGGTGCAGCGGGTTTAATTTTGTTCTCGGTTAATTATTCCTGATAACACCGAATATCAGGTGATAGAGGATAGATGATTAGCTCATCTATATTTAATAATTAGCCTGATTTATTCATAATATTCATAAATTGTAAAAAAAAGAAAAATTGATTCGCAAACAGCCAAAAATCTTAGCCGTGATTTGTCCAATCTTTCATGTCTGTTTTCTTTTTCTTTTCGTTATATCATTACGTTATGAGGGGAAGCAGTTTTTATTAGGAATTATTCAGGTTTGTTATTGTTTTAATTATTAACTAATTGCCTGTTGAAATTGTGCGGGCTGGAAAATGTTTTTTCGGGATTGAAGACCAAGCGATAATCCCCGAGCAACCATAAAGAGAAAAAGAGCTAGCCAGAGGCCATGATTGCCTAAGTTATTAATCGATAAATAATAAGTGGGCAGGAAAACTGCTCCGGTGGCGACTAACATCCAATTTCTCATGGCTTTGGTGGCCGTAGCCCCGATATAAATCCCGTCCCAGAGATAAGCCACCGCTCCGGCCAGGGGCACAAGGATCATCCACCACAAATAGGATTGAGCTGTGCGGATAATTGCCTTCTGGTTGGTAAAAACATAAAGAAAATAATGGCCGGCAAGCCCATATATTAAGGCAAAAAAGGCTCCCCACCCCCATCCCCAGATAAAAAGCCAGGTAACCGATAGCCGCAGCTTGCGGGGTTGGCGGGCACCAAGGAACCGACCGACTAGGCTTTCAGCTGCAAAAGCAAATCCGTCCACTGCATAAGGCATAAGCGATATATACTGGAGAAGGATTTGATTGGCCGCCAGGATGAGAGAGCCCAGAGAAGCCGAGGCGGCGGTAAAAAAGGCAAAAGTAAAGACTAAACAGGTGGTGCGTAAAAAGATGTCGAAGTTAACGGCAAAAAATCTTTTTAGAGCTTGAAGATGGAGTAAGGTAGATAGATTAAGACCTTGGCTGTAGCTTTTATAACGTTTCGTAAACAACCAGTAGGCAAGGGCTAGTCCTAGATACTGAGCGCATACTGTGCCCAGAGCTACACCGTCAGATTTCATCTTTGCCGCATAGACAAACATGACGTTAAAAAAAATGTTGATCATATTAACCGCAATTGTTAGCCACATCGGATAACGAGCGTTTTGCACTCCTAAGATCCAGCCCTGGATGACGAACAAGGCTAGGGTAGCTGGAGCAGCGTAAATGCGGATCAAAAAATAGCTATGAGCCAGATGTTCAACGCTTTTCTCTCCGGGGATAAGTTCAAAACCGATGAAAGCAATAAGTTTTTGGAGCGCGATGAGAAGAATGCCCAATGAAAAAGCAAGTAGAAGGCCACGTCCCAGAATAGCCGAGCATTCTTGTTTATCCTGGCGTCCATAAGCCTGGGCGGTTAAACCAGTGGTCCCCATGCGCAAAAAGCCGAAGCCCCAATAGATAAAATTAAAAATAATACTTCCCAGGGCAACCGCACCGATGTATATCTTTGATTCCAGACGTCCCATTAAAGCCGTATCCACCATGCCCAATAGAGGAATGGAAATGTTGCTGATGATGTTGGGGATGGCTAGACGAAGAATTTCCCGGTTTAGCCAGGAGTGACGGGGCGAGTTTCCAATTGATAAGCTAATCATTCTAAAAATTTTAAAGTCAGAATATTTAGAATACCAGCTTTTTTTTTATTGTTTGGGGTCGCCCATTAGAAGGCGATTGTCAAGAGGATAGAGAAATAATTTTTTACTGGCTCTCAAATGTGAAATGTGTAGACTTGACCCCAATATGATAAAATGCTGGCTGTCATGACCTTCATTAATTTTAAATCTAAATTTATAACCTCCATAGCCCAAGATATCCATTAGGCCCATGAAGCAAAATAATAGAAATAATTACATACTTTTATAGCTTTTAGATGTATTTTATCTTGACAATAGTATTGACCTTCATTAATATAAACAGTTGTTCAATTGCTCAAATTAAAATTTGAGAGAGAATCAACTAAAAATGCAATGGGTTTTCCTAGACGAAATAAAAAAATAAGATGAACAGAAAAGAAGAAAAAGAGCATCTGTGTGAAGTCATCCAGCCTCACCAGGAAACATTAAAGCTGGTCAAGCAAGCCATGTCTTCGGAAAAAAATCTGCTTTCTTTAGCGGAAACTTTCAATGTTCTGGCTGATCCCACTCGGTTGAAAATAATCCAGGCCTTGTCCATCAAAGAATTGTGTGTCTGCGATTTGGCTTATCTCATTGGTGTCTCCATTTCAGCTATTTCCCACCAATTGCGGCTCCTCCGTCATCTTCGCCTGGTTAAATTCAGGAAAGAAGGGAGAATGGTCTACTATTCCTTGGCGGACGGACATATCGAAAATCTCCTTCAACAGGGGTTGGAGCATGTGGAAGAGTAATTGCTTTTTCTGGAAGAAAAATATTCTGACCGCTCTCATCATTTTAAATATAATTTTAACCATTCCTCTTGGTGGTCTTTCTCACTTGGTTATTTGTCTGGGCGAAGACGGACATGTGGCTCTGGAACCGATTCATGACGGCCGAGCCTGCCCCCTGGCCAAATCAAATTTTCTGAAAAGCCTGTCCCTGGGGAATGGTCAGGTAGTTCTTCAAGAAAACGCCCATCATTGTGCTGACTTTTATCTCAACGCCCCCACCGGAATCCACC